>JALSGI010000493.1 GCA_026982835.1 Planctomycetota bacterium
GACTTGCTTTGATTCTTGCAACGGCGAGCCGCCGGCGTTAGCCGGCGGTTGGCCGGCGTAGCAACGACCACAAACCGTAGCAACCGCGTGCTCACGCACGCGGCTCGCCGGAGCTTCCGCTCCAATGCAAGAAAAACGTCGTCCAGCCAGGTGCGCAGCGTAAGCTGCGGGAGTGGGAGGGCGAGGCTCCCGCCGAGCCGAAGCAGTGGAAAAAGAGTGCTGGTTCTTTCAGGCGCTTCCCCACAAGGGAACTCTTCCAGCACAAACACAATAAATCATTGATAGCAGGCTAAACACGCCCGCACCTTCAGCCAGCGGAGAAAAAAAACGCAATGCACTTATCCGGCTCTCCCCGGACTGAAGTCCGGGACTCGCCGGACGGCGGGGCCGTCGGCCACTGGGAGCTTCCGCTCCAGGCAGGAATCGGCGCCAACACACAACCGGCCAGCCGCCAGCGTCAGCTCCCGGTTGCTTCAAACAAGTTGCTTCAAACAAAGCGACGTTCGCCGCCGTTACAGAAAAACCGCATGCTCGACGATGCGGCTCGTCGGAACCCACGGCCGGCACCTCACCGCCGGGGCAGCTCCACCTTGGCCCAGAACGGATGCTGCCGGTCGCCGCGGGTGCGGGCGTCTTCCAGGATGACTTCGATGTCCGGTTGCAGCTCCTCGGGCCGGAAACGCAACTGCTTGGCGTTGACGTAGAGCCGGATCGGCTGATCGAAGCGGACCATCTGGGGCGAGAGCCAGAGGATCAACCGCCCGCAGCGGCCTTGCACGCGGATGAGGTTGTTGTCCCGCACCTCCGCCTGCACGCGGAACGGCCGCGTGCCCCGCTTGGGAGGCCAGAAGGCCGGATCGCTCATGGAGCGTTCGGGCAGCTGGAACAGCTCCACCCACCAGAAGAAGTTGTCCCAGGGGCGCATCGTGTTGCAATCGAACTTGCGCAGGTAGGGTTCGCGGCGGTGGCGTTGCATCCAGTCGAAGATGGCCAATTGCTCGTCGGCAAAGCTCTCGTGCCCCCGGCCCTGGTACTCCACCACCGTCACAGGATAGCCGAAGCTGCTGCGCAGATAGTAGTTCCAGGTGGTGGCGTTGGCTTCCAGGCGGGATGCGTCCAGCTCGCCGCAGATGAAATAAAGCGGCACGAAGCGGGCATTGCGGCGATAGATGCGCACGTACTTGTCGGCTTTGGCCCCGATGAGCACCGCCCCGGCCCAAAGGTCCGGATGCGATACGGCGATGTCCCAGGCCGCATCGGCCCCCATCGAGTGCCCGGAAAGGTAAACCCGATCCATGTCGATGGAGAACCGCCGGGCGGCGTCCCGCAGCGTGTTGAGCACCGCCAGGTGTTCCCGCAGGCTGTAGCGGTACTGGGCCTGGTGTTTTTCGCCCCAGGCCGGAGCGATGACGATATAGCCGTGTCGGGCGGCCTGGCCCAGCCGCGATTTGCCGTCCGGGGCCCAGGTGCCCGCCCACCAGTCCACCTGCTGCTGGGCGTTGGTATAGGCGGCATGGAGGGTAAGGATGGCCGGGTAGCGGCGGTAGGGGTCGTATTCGGGGGGGAGCTGCACGTAATAGACCACCGGGGGGCTGTCCAGTCCGGCCGGGGCCAGCAGGCGGAAGTAGCCGGGCTTTTCCTGGGGCGGGGTTTGCACGGGGGGTTTCATGTGGGCCAGTAAGGCGGCCAACCGCTGCGGCGAGGTGCCTTCCTGGGCGCGGATGCGTTCCAGCAACTGGCGGCGGTCCAGCACCGTCTCGGCGGCAAAGTATTCCTGCACCAGTTTCCGCACCTCGAACAGCGAGAGGGCCACGGGCAGATTGGTCAGTGCCGCATCCCGGCCCAGCAGCCACCCGCTCAAAGCCAGGGCCATCTGGTCTTCCGGCGGCAGGTCCTCCCCGGCGGCCAGCACCTCGAACGCTCCCAGCCGATCCAGCGTGGTGAAGTTCAGCTCCCGCAGGATTTCCTCCAGGTGGGGCTTGACCCGGGCGGCCGTCTGCTCGGGCAGCTTGGCAAACACCTCTTGCAGCCGCTGGTGGAGCTTTTTGCCCTGCTGGAACCGTTGCTGGTATTCGTTTTGCTCGGCCTGGATTTGTTGCAGCACTTCGCCGGGCACGCCCTTGGTGGGGAAGTTTTTCAGAATCTGGAACACCAGGCGGTGCTGCCCGGCCCGACGCCGCAACTCCGCCTCGGCCAGCAGCCGCCGGGCGGCCAGGGCGCGCAGTTCCCGCAGCGTGGCTTGCAGCTCCTCGCGCCGCTCGGGAAAGTCGTGGATGATCTCCTCCAGTTCCCGCTGGGCGTCGCTGTAGCGTTCGGCCTGCAAGTACAGCCGGGCGATCTTCAGCCGGTGCTCGACGTTCTTGGGGTCGATGTTGCGGTGCAGGATGCGATCCAGGGTTTTGCGGGGCACGGAGGAAGTG
>JALSGI010000494.1 GCA_026982835.1 Planctomycetota bacterium
CACGCTTTCCGAAAAGGGTCGGGAGGCGGTGTTGCGGAGCAAAAGCGGCCATTACATTGCCCGGTTTCTGGACCTTTCCCACCCGCTGATCCCCGAGGGAGTGCACCAGGTGCTCCACCCTTACTTTGAAAAACTGCACGACACGCTGCACGGCGATCACGAGCTGGAACCCGCCGGAGAGTCCAACCAGGCCAATGAAAGGCAAACCGCCGCTGCGTTCCGGCCTGCCTCGGGCGAACCGAAGGACTCCTCGGGCCGGGAGTCCAGCACGGCGGTGGATCGCGTCCTGGCCCAGTTGCGGCTGATCCAAAAGGCTCAATCCGGCCAGCCGCTTTCCCCGGAGGAGCAGCAACAGCTCAAGCAAGTGATGCAAGACCTGAAGACCCTCTTTGGCAAGACTCAGAACGACAATTCCCCTTCCGCTTCGGTAGGGGGGGAAGAGGACAACCTGGGCGAGGGCGTGGTGGACCAGTTGCTTCGGCTCCTGGGCTCGCAGGCGCTTTCGCCGCTGGTGGACCCGGACTCCTCGGACCGTTCGGCCGGGACCGGTTCCCCGGACCGCTCGAGGCGATGAGCCGCCGCCTGGAGCCGTGGCGGTGCCGGGCCTGTGCGGCTCCTGACCCGCCCTGGGATAACAGCCGGGGCAGAAGGGCCGCAGGCAGTGTCTTGGCGGGACCAGGTGGCGAAAACCCCGGTTTTTTCCTGGCTAAACGGCTCTGGCCGTCCTGGGGCCAAAACCGAACATAACAGACATTATCGGACGTTGGGGCTACGGCTGGCAGCTTCACCGGAGGTGCCACAGCGGAGTTTTTCTGCCGGGGCCAACCACGGCATCTGCCCGACGGCGAGGTGCGAAGCTCACTCTTGCCGGAGCTGCTGATCCAGGTGCGGCAGCGGCTCGCCGGTCTGCTGCACCAGCTGGCCTCCTTCGTAAAACACGCCCAGGCGGCGGAACTTCTCGTAGCGCTGCCGCAGCAGCTCTTCCAGCGGCACCTGGGTCAGCTCCCGCAGGGTTTTGAGCAGGTACATCTTCAGCGAGCTTGCGGCCTGATGGGGATTGCGGTGGGCACCGCCCAGGGGCTCCTCGATTACGTCATCGACCGCGCCCAGCTGCTTCAGGTCGGCGGAGGTGAGCTTGAGGGCCTTGGCCGCCTGCTCCTTGTAGGTGTGGCTTTTCCAGAGGATGCCGGCGCAGCCTTCGGGGCTGATGACCGAGTAGTAGGCAAACTGCATGATGGCCACGCGGTCGCCCACGCCGATGGCCAGTGCCCCGCCGGACCCCCCCTCGCCGATGACCACGCACACTACGGGCGTGCGGAGTCGGGACATTTCGAAGATGCAATGGGCGATGATCGAGGCCTGGCCCCGCTCCTCGGCCCCGATGCCCGGGTAAGCGCCCGGGGTGTCGATCAGCGACACCACCGGCAGGCCGAACTTGGCGGCCAGTTGCATCTTGGCCAGTGCCTTGCGGTAGCCTTCCGGGTGGGCGCAGCCGAAGTTGCACTGGGGGCGTTCCTTGTAGGTGCGGCCCTTCTGGTGGCCGACGAACATCACCTTGAACTGCTCCAGCTTGGCAAAGCCGGTCAGGATGGCCCGGTCGTCCCCGTAGGCCCGGTCCCCGTGCAGCTCCACGAACTCGTCGAAGATCATTTGCAGGTAGTCGGGGGCCTGGGGGCGATCCGGGTGGCGGGCCACCTCGACCACCTGCCACGGCTCCAGGTTCTGGTAGATGCTGCGCAGCGTCTCGGTCCACTGCCGCCGCAGGCGGCGCAGCTCTTCCTGCACGGCAGGGGTGCGCTGGGAGGCCGCTTCGAGTTTCTGGATGCGGGCCTCCAGCTCATAAACCGGCTGCTCGAACGCCAACTGGTAGGATGTGGAAGCAACGCTCATCGTCGGTTCCCTGCCGGGGACGCGGGGAAAGAAAAGGGGCTCCGGTACCGTCTCCCACCCTATTCGTACTTGCCCCCTGTGGCAACACCACTGGGGCGGCTCGGCTCCTATCCACTTCGGCGTGTAAAGGCGCAACGTGAAGAACACGGGACAGATCAGCCCGAAGGTTCCCAGCAGGATCATGGCCACTCCCGGAGCCATGACCGTGCCGCGCAGGTACTCCCGCAGGGAAACCTCCGGTTGGGAAACCGGCGCTGCGGCAAAGGGATGTGGTCCCGGAAGAGGCTCCTGCGGCCGGGGATGGTCTTCATGGTTGCTCGTTTTCCTCTGTTCCTGCTCGGGGCCGGCGGGGTGGCCGCGTACCCGTTGCTGCTGGTTTGAAGGTGCTTGCTCCGCAGGGAGAGAAGTTGCCCGACGTTGCCTTTCGGCCTCCTCGAAGGCGGCCTTCACTTCAGGAGAGGTCAGCACCACCAGGGCCCAAATGCCCATGGCAATGCCAAACACCCCCGTCTGGCAGGAATTGACCAGGGCCAGCACGGCTCCGGCCAGGGCCATCGTGCGGGAGCGAAAGCGTACCATGGCGATCCCCCCGGCGATGACCCCCAGGTGGGGCAACAGGCCCAGAGTGCCGAAGATCAGGCCGAACCAAGGGAAAAACGTCTCAATCACCCAGCGGGCATGAGGGTCGTCCTGGGGAAGGAGCCGCGGAGCCCAAAATCCCATGGCCATAAACCAAAGGGACACCAGGATGCCGAAACATCCCAGGGCGATCATGGTCGCTCCCGCGGCGACCACCTTACCGCGGACGGCTTCCTGGAGCGAACGGGGGATCCAGACGTAGAACCGGGGAACGTTCTGCCCCGCCCCTTGCGGCCAAGCTTGAAGCTGTCCCTCCTCAGGGCGGTCCGGTTCCGGCGGCATCACCTGGTCCTCCGGCTTCGGAAAAGGGGGCGATTGCCGACGACGCTTTTTTGAGGAAGGGGCCAAACGGCTCCTGCCCGGTTACCGCCTGTAGGGCGGCATCGGTTGCTGGGGTCCCCCGGGGGGATAGCCGCCCCCGGGCGGGTAGCCGCCGGGATAACCTGCGGCCGCTCGGGCACCGGCTTGGAAGGCGGCCTTGACCTCCGGGGCACTGAGCACCACGGCGGCCCAAATCCCCACCGGCAAGCCGACCACGCAACAGCACACGATGTTCAGCATGGTGAGCACAGCAGCGGTTATGGAAAGCCCCCAGCTTTTCAGCCGCAGCATGGCCACACTTCCGGCGATGATCAATGCGTTTTGGAGGATAAATCCTATCCGCATGAACACGGCCAGAGGGCCAGCGCGGAGATTGGCCATCAGCTCGGTGTCGCCTGGCTGGGGCCGTATGATCCCCGCGGCAATCAACACGATTTCCAGCGTGAGCAGCAAAACGGCCAGCACACTCAGGGCCAGCATCGTTATGGCCGGAGGCATCACTTTCCCGCGAACATGCTGCTGGTAGGTTCCCGCCCCGGGCCCAGGATAGCTTCCCGGATAGCCGGGCGCGGATTGATATTGATAAGGATGACTTCCCCCCGTGCCGGGCTGGTGGGGTGGATAGGGTCCCTGAGGTGGATACTGTCCAGCCATGAGATGCTTCCTATGACGAGTCGTAAGAAAACCTTTTCTACCCCTGGGCAGTGCCGGGAACCGGGTGCTATTTTAGACTCCGCGAGGTCAAGGAGAAAAACAGATTTTTGAGGAATCTTCAGCGTGAAACAAGTCCCCGATCCCCACACCTCCGTGCTGCTGCTGGTGCGGCACGGAGCGACGAAGATCAACCTGGAGAACCCGCCCCGGCTGCAAGGCCGGGAGCCGGACGTTCCCCTTTCCCCCACCGGCTGGGAGCAGGCCCGGCAAACGGCCCGGTTTCTGGCCCCCTGGCCCGTGGCCGCCGTGTACTCCAGCCCCCTGCTGCGAGCCCGGCAAACCGCCCAGGTGATCGCCCAACCTCACGGTCTGCCGGTGCAGGTGGAAGAAGCGTTGGCCGAGTGCGACCTGGGCCAGTGGGCCGGCAAGACCTGGCCGGAGATCATGGAGCAGGATGGCGAGTATTACCGTCGTTTTTTGGAATCGCCCGATGAGATCGGCTACCGCGGTGGGGAAAACCTGAGGCAAGTTTTGCAGCGCACCGCCCCGGCCGTGGAACGCATCGGGCGGAACCACCAGGGGCAGGTGGTCGTGGTGGTGGCGCACAACATCGTGCTGCGGGCGTATTTTTGTCACCTGTTGGGTCTGCCGTTGAAGCAGTGGCGGGCCATCACCCAGGACAACTGCGGCGTGAATGTGGTCCGCTGGCAGGTGCGCAAGACCAAGCTGGTGACGCTCAACGCCGTGTTTCATCTTCAGCCCGGCGAGAAGCCCGACGCAACCGGCCCAGAACCCGCTGCGTCTCGTCCTGAACGCGAAGCCTCCCAGGACGATAGGTAAACAGGGCTGGATCGACCTGGGGACTGACCTGCAACTGGAAGAACTCCAGCACCACCTGGATTTTCTCCTCCTCCCCCCTGCCCCGGCGAAAGTCGATCCGAAACGGAAACAGCTCCTTGCGGCTCAGATACACCACCACCTGCTGCGGCAGGTGAGCGGGCAAGAGGTCCGAATCCATGGGCAGAGGGCCGGCGAACAGCCCTTGAGGATCCTTGACCAGCGGAGCCAGCGTCTCGGGGCGCCAGGTGCCATAGAGTGCCAGCATGGGCACGGACTGGATTCGGGCCGGCTGCCAGTGGGTAAAGCGACAGCTTTGCTGCAACTGCTGCAGCCATCCGGCCAGGCCGTAGGGCACCTGGAGTTCCGCGGCGGCCGCCGAGGAAGGGGGCATCCGAGCCACTTCCGGCATCACCTCGGCCAGATCGACTCGGGTCAAGCGGCGCTTGTGGGGGTAGCGGGTCATGGTCCACAAAAAGCGGCCGTCGCACACCTGTTGCCAGTGCACGGCCTGGCTCCCCTGTTGCAGTGCCCATTGGAAGCGCGTTTGCAGAAACGGCTTTTTCTCTCCCGGGGCCGGGGCCTGCCAGTAGCGACCCGTGCCCAGCATCCGGCGACCAAACATCTTGGCCCGGATGCGGATGCGGGCAGCCAGGGCCGGCATCCGGCGCAGCCGCTGCTGGGCTTGCTGGAGCCACTGCCGGCATTTTGGGGGATCTTCCTGCAACGGGGGGGCGGATTCACTTTCCCGGGGAGCCAGCACGATCCAATGGCTGCTCCCCCGCACCGTGTGCCAGCGGTTCCACATCCCCAGGGCCCCTCCCGCTAGCACCCCCAGTGCCAGCAGCCCCAGCAGCGACTTCGGATTGGGCAGCCTGTAGCTCATCTTCAGGTAGTGCGGAATTTGCCAAAGAAAAGGCCGTTGCGGCGCCGAAGCATTAGGGCAGAGGCCCGTTGGGCCCAGGCGCCCCGAGTGCCTTCACCGTGGAAAAAGCAGCATTCTAGGGATTCGGAACCCCCAGGTCCACGTCACCTGGAAGGGGCCGATGCCCCGGTCCGCCATGTGGAGCTTGCGCAACGGACTGCCCGCTCACACAACTTGGGGGAAAACCATGCAAAGGCAAATCGTTCTGCTTGGCCTGATCGTCGCTGCCTTGGCCGGTGGCGGCTGCTTGTGGCAACATCACCAACACCCGGGACTGTTGCACCGGCACAAACCGCAAGGGCCGCCGGTTTACAATCTGCCGCCGGCTCCGTTGCTGCTGCATCCTGGACCGGGAGTGGATGGCCCGGGACCCGGCGTGATGATGCCAGGCCCTCAGCCGCCGGTGCAGGCTCGCAGCACCCAGATCGCCTTTGTCAGTCCCCAGGGGATGCAAATCCAGTGGAGCGTGAGCCGTCCCGGGGCGTTCGACTCCGAGCCCCTGGTGGCTCCCGGCGCCCAGGAGTTCCCCCAGGGGGCCATCTACCGGCTGAAGCTGACCAACATTCCGGGCCATCCGGGCAAGGAGCTTTATCCGACGATCGAAGTGGGCCCGGCCACGCCCAAAACCGAGGCCTTCCTGGCCCATAACCAGGTCCCCGTGGCCTTCACCCAGGAAGACTTCGCCCAGGTGTTCAGCGGCAACTTCGTCACCAAGGTGATCTACCTGCCCGATCCGGAATACCAGGAACTGGCCGTGGCCGGGGTGGAAACGCTGGTGAGCACGCGGCTGGACCCGGGCGTGGATCCGATCCAGGAAGCCGATCGCCGCGGTTCGATCCTGGCCATCGTGCGGATGGGGAACAAAGACCTCCAGTTGCCGGGAGCGGGTCCGGTGGGCGGGCGGATTCGCCCGGCTTCTTTCGGTGCGGCTGCCGGTCCCCAGGCCGAAAGCCGCCGCTTGAGCCTGCCCCCCACTCACGTCTCCGGCGTCACCATGCCTCCCTACGGCATGCCGTACGTGGGCACGCCGGTGGGCTTGCCGGGACCGCCGCACCTGCCGCTTGGGATTCCGGCCGGACTGCAAAAACACTCGATCACCAACCACACCAAGCACAACCTTCCCGGCCCCACCCGGCAACTGGAAGTGCATGTGCGTCAAACCCCTGGCCTGAGCTATCCCCAGCCGCCCACGCAAACTTTCATCGAAGAGCAAGTGGTGCCTCCGGGCGCTCAGCCCCTCTATCGCGGGGGAGTAGCACTGCCTGGACTGGCCCCAGCCGCTGCGGTGCCTCCGCAATCGTCGCCTCCGCACCCGTAGCCGGCCGATTGTGTCCCGCAACGGACCTCGTGCCTCGCAAAAGACCTCTGCCATTCCATGACGACCCATGGCCCTCGCTGTTGCCGAATGCTGTTGCTTGGGGTGCTCGTGCTGGCCGGCATGAGCACGGGCACCTGGGCCCAGACCGGCTGGAGCCCACACCGCCTCCAGTCCGGACTGGCCCCCCCGGGAGCGATTGGACGGCAGCAGCTGCAACGCGGAGGGCCGTGGGTCGGTTACTTTCAGCCGGTGCAGATCATCCCCCCCCATGGAGCCCGCGTGGCACTGGCCCGCAAAGGACGATTCGAGCCTCCCCAACAAACGCTCCGCGTGGGACTGCTCATCGGCCCGGTGTACCGGCTGCGGGTGACGCAGATCCCGCATCACCCGGGCAAGGAACTCTATCCCACGGTGGAAATGATCGACCGCACCTTCGCCCCCGCGCCGCTGGCCGTGAAGTTCCCCGTGCCCATCCATCTGGACGCGGGCGACCTGGAGTTGGCCTTGCAAGGGAAGTTCATCGTGCGGGTGGTTTATGTGGAAGACCCGAAGCGGGCGCTCCCCTCTCCCGCTGCGGCCAAAGGGGTGCAGTGGTTCGACGTCCGCCCGGGCGAAGACCCGCTCCAGGTGGCCGACAGCTTGGGCCGACCGCTGGCCATCGTGCGCATTGGGGCTCGCACGCCCCGGAACACGGCCCGGCCCGATCCCGATTTCCTCTACGGCTCGCCGCCGTTTGTGTACTTGCAAGCTCCGCCGCCGGCCGAGCCGCCCGGAGATCGCAACGCCCGGCGCTGGCCGGTGCGGCCGGTTTCGACGCAGTCCTCCCCCCTACCCTTCCGCTCTCCAATGCCTCAATAAGACAGCCATGCAGCAGGCCGAAACCTTCCGGCAACCCGTTGCCGCGGAATCCCAGAGGTTCCTGCCCTGGTGGTATCGCGGGCTGTTGATCGCCCTGGCTACGCTGATTTTGTGCTCCTGCACCAGCGGGCCGGGAGCTGGTTCGTGGCTTCATCAGGCCAGGCAACAGCAGCCCCCGCAGGACCCGTTCCAACTGGCCGGCAGCTCCCCGCAAGCAAACGAGCCGGAAGGAGTGGCCGTGGCCGTCTCGCCGCTGGAAGAAGCCCAAGAAACACAGCCCCCAGCGCATCGAGATGGGCAGATTCAACTGGTGGGACATCAAGTGCCGGTGCTTCTCCCCCATCATCAACCACTTGCGCCCCCGGTGCCGCTGGTGGTCCCCTCGCCCGCCCCAGGCTGGCCCGGCCGAGCCCCGCAGCGGATCGTCCCTCCCACTCGCGGCCATGCGCCCTGGCCCGATTTGGAAACCATCCACGACGGGGGCGACGGCCGCTATCGTACCCAGGTGCAGCCGGATTTCAGCCTCGACGGGCTGGAGCCGGGCGATACCGTGGGCCACTTCGACACGCTGGACGGCCAGGTGGTGGTCCAGCCCTCCAACCGCGTGCAAATCTACGCCCCGCGATTCGCCTCGGTGCGGGCGGTGCTGGACTTGCAACAACAAATGCACGTGGCCCAGGCCACCGGGGTCCACACGCAACAGGGCACCAGGCAGCGCCGTTCCACGCAGCCGGTGTGGACCAGCGCCCAGGACTACCAGGCCGTAGCCGGGGTGGGCGTGCGCCGCCTGGAGCAATACCGCCGCACGCAGTACCCGGGCCGGGTGTCGCAGCGCCTGTTGCCCTTTTCCGCCTCGGGAAAACTGCTGCCGTTTGAGAACCTGGGTATCATCCAGCGCGGCGAGTTCATTCAGGCCGAGAAAGCCCGGCTGGCCCTGGGCGTGCAGGCCGCCGCCAGCTGGTCGCACGACAAGGCGGTGCAAATCTTCATCGGCGACAAGCAAGCTAACGCCGTGGCGGGTGCTCGCAAACTGCAAACCACCTACCAGGTGAAAACCCCCAAGGGTACGGCCAGGCTGCGCGTGGTGAAGATCGCCTCCAAGCAGGCCGCCCGGCCCGGCGAGGAAATCCACTTCACCATCCGTTTCGACAACGTGGGCACGCAGGTAATCGGCAACGTCACTATCGTGGACAACCTGGTCGCCCGGCTGGAATACGTGGAAGGTTCGGCCCAGTGCTCGCTCAAGGCCGACTTCTTCACGCAAAAGAACGAAGTCGGGTCGCTGGTGCTGCGGTGGGAGATCATCGACCCGCTGGAGCCCGGCCAGGGAGGCGTGATCCGCTTCCGCTGCCGCGTGCGGTAGCCCCCCCCTGCCCTATCGACTTCCTCACCACTGGACCCGGCCCGCACCACGCACCCCCTGCCCTTTGCGCCCGGTGAGCGTATCGCCCAGGTCGCGGCGGGCCTCCTCGGCCAGGGCCTTGAGCCGCTGGACCACTTCCGGGTAGTGGTCGGCCACGTTGTGCCGTTCGCCCACGTCGCTCTCCAGATCATAAAGCTCCAGCCCGGTGCGGACGATCTTGTACGGCCCGGGCAAGCCGTCTCCCCCCGGCTCTCCGGCCAGCGTGCGATAGCGGTGCGGAAAGTGCAGCTTCCACCGGCCGCTGCGCACCGCTTGCAGCTCGTAGCCGTAGTAATAGTAGTAAAACGCTTTCCAGGGGCTCTTGGCCCCCGGCTGGCCCGAAATCAGCGGCCAGATGTTGTGCCCGTCGATCTTGTGCTTCGGCAGCCTGGCCCCGGCCAGATGGGCGATGGTGGGCAGCAGGTCCAGCGTGGAGCAGAACTCCCGGCACTCCGTGCCCGCCGGCACCCGGCCCGGCCACCACATGATGCACGGCTCCCGGTGGCCCCCTTCCCAGGTGGTGCCCTTCCCTTCGCGCAACGGGCCGGCCGATCCGGCATGGTTGCCGTAAGAGAGCCACGGGCCGTTGTCCGAAGTGAACACCACCAGGGTGTGGCGATCCAGCTTCAGCTCCCGCAGCGTCTGCAGGATCTGGCCCACCGACCAGTCGATCTCCATGATCACGTCGCCATAAAGCCCCTGCTTGCTCTTGCCGCGGAACTTTTCCGACACGAACAGCGGCACGTGCGGCATGTTATGGGCCAGGTAGAGAAAAAACGGCCGCTTCTGATTCCGCCGAATGAACTCCACCGCGTACTGCGTGTACCAGGTGGTCAGGTACCGCTGGTCGGGGTTGACGGCCACCACGCGCTCGTTGTGCATCAGCGGCAGCGGCGGAAAGACGTTCGTGCCCGGGTGGAACGGCCACATGTCGTTGGAATACGGCAGCCCGAAGTACTCGTCGAACCCGTGCCGCGTGGGCAGGAATCGGGGATGATCGCCCAGGTGCCACTTGCCCACGATGCAGGTGGCATAGCCCAGCGGCTTGAGCAACTCGGGGATCAGCACCTCTTGCTCGTGGATGCCTACCCCGCTGCGAGGGCCCAGGGCTCCCAGGATGCCCACCCGCTGCGGGTAGCAGCCGGTAAGCAGCGCCACGCGGGAGGCCGAACAGACGGCCTGGCCCACCACGAAGTTGGTGAACCGGCGGCCTTCGCTAGCCATGCGGTCCAGGTGCGGGGTTTCAAACCCCCGGGCGCCAAAGCAGCCCACATCGGCATAGCCCTGGTCGTCGGTGAAGATGATAACGAAGTTGGGCAGGCGTTTCTGGTCCTCGGCCTGGCTCGTCTCTGCTCCCCCCAGGGCCAGGAGCACCAAGAGCGCACCAACCCACGGGCGGCTTGCTCCAAGTGAAAATCGCATGGCTTGCACTTTCCTCGCTTCGGGGACGTTAAGGGCCGCGGTTTACCAGCCGGCCGCTAACAGCCCATTGAAGAAGTCTCGTTGAAGCGGAAACAAGTCACGGGATTGGCCGTATCTCCTAAAAAAAACGGCTCGGCCGTGACCTCGCCCTCCCATATTTTGTGTTTTTCAACGGGCTGCTAAAGCCGACGGCTGGTCGGTGTGAGGCGAATCGGCGTTTATTCTCGCTTCGACAAGCCGCGCGGGCAAGCACGCGGTTGCCCAGAAGGGTAGCGACAGTGGCTTTGCACCAGGGGGAACCGCTGCGGCCGTTTTGAGCAACCGGAGGCTGACGCCGCCGGCTCGCCAAACAGTGCGGCTGGCGTTTCTTCTCGCACCGGCGAGCCGCGAGCGTCAGCTCGCGGTTGTTACAATTTTCCTTCAAGCCAAGGAACAACCCATGTGAGCAGTGGATTGTGCTGCGCGCGAATGTAACTTGCTGTCGCAATCACGCTTTCCTCTGTTTTTAGGCAACGTTTTGAACCTGAGCGGGTCCACCACCGTTTTCGCTGGTTTTGTTTTTCTTTTCGATTCAGGCCACGCGACACGTTGGTTTTCAAATCACGCAGTATATCCGCTCCATCCGGATCGCCCGCCACTTGGACCAGCACATGCACGTGGTTGTGCATGATCGCAATAGCAAGAAGCTGCCAGTTGCGAAATAGACAAAGTTGCTGCACCTCCTTGAAGACAACACGGCTTTGATCCTTGGTCAAATACACGGGTGCATGTTTGCACCGCACTCTTGCTGCACGAAGCAGAGCGGGAACATCCCTCTTGTAAGGAGTGCCGGGCTTATTGAACCGAACGAGCTGCCCTTGACGGTCACGGACGTTGGAAACAAACCCCCGGCGGTCACCTGGCAGCCAGGTACCGTAAGTGGTCCAAGTGAGAAACCAGACGCGGCACTCCACGTTGATTTCCCCAGTGGGAACTGCGCCCTTTTTCTGATCGAAGGAACCGCACAGGGTAAGTATAACCGGAGGTTCGCTCCGGGCGGTAGCGAGTGTGCACCGCCTGAAGCAACCGGAGGCTGACGCCTCCGGCTCGCCGTTCTCCGGGAGCCGACGCTCCCGGCTCGCCATCCCTCCAAGCCCCCAAGCCTCCAAGCCTCCAAGCCCTCCGCCGACTGAAGTCGGCGGCTCGCCGATTCGAGAATAAGCGCTTGTTCCGGCTCCGGTGCGGAAGCTCCGGCGCAAGACGCATGGCGCAAGCCGCAAGTCAATTTGCCCCCATTCTCCCCGCACTGACGTGCGGGGCTCTATGTCCTCATGACCCAAGACCCAAGCCTCATGACCCAAGACCACCGCAAGCCGAGACGCCGGCACCCCCTTTCACACCTCGTTGGCCGCCCGGGAGCAGAGAGCCCGCAGGTAGTCGCGATTCATCTCGGCGATGAATCGCACGGGGATTTCCTTCGGGCAGGCTGCTTCGCACTCCTCGAAGTTGGAGCAGTTGCCGAACCCCTGCCGGTCCATCTCCTGCACCATCCGCAGCACGCGGCGGCGGCGTTCCGGCTGGCCGTGCGGCAAGTGGGCAAAGTGGGCTACCTTGGCCGCCACGAACAACATGGCCGAAGCGTTGGGACAGGCCGCCACGCAGGCCCCGCAGCCGATGCACGCGGCCGCATCCAGGGCCGTTTCGGCTTCCTCCTTGGGCACCGGCACCGTGTTGGCCTCGGGAGCCGAGCCGGTGTTGGTGGAGATGTAGCCGCCGGCCTCGATGATGCGGTCAAACGCGGTGCGGTCCACCACCAGGTCGCGGATCACCGGAAACGCCTTGGCCCGGAACGGCTCGATGTAAATGTGGTCCCCATCCTGGAAGTGCCGCATGTGAAGCTGGCAGGTGGTGGTACCGGCCAGCGGCCCGTGCGGCACCCCGTTGATGACCAGCGAGCACATGCCGCAAATGCCTTCGCGGCAGTCGTGGTCGAAGGCCACCGGCTCCTGGCCCGAGGAGGCCAACTGCTCGTTGAGCAGATCGAGCATCTCCAGAAACGACATGTCCGGCGAGACGCCCTCCAGCTGGTAGGTGACCAGGCGGCCCGGCGTGTCCCGGTCCGCTTGTCGCCAAATGTGCAGCGTGAGTCTCATCGCGGAGAACCCTCGGCTGGGGGATGGGGTAGTTTTGTCAGTCATTTTGTGCCGTCTTCCGCCGACTAAAGTCGGCGGCTCGCCGTTTCGGTTTTTCGTTTGTTATCGCACGGGTGCGGAAGCACCCAGTGGCCGACGGCCGGGCCATCCTCCGCCAGCTAAAGCTGGCGGCTCGCCTGCGCTGTGCGTCGATCATCGCTTTGGCGAGCCCCCGGCTTTAGCCGGGGGAGAATTTCCGAACGTGCTCTTGCATGACCGTCAACAGACTTTTTGCTTCACTAGCTTTTGAAACATTCTCCTGGAACGAAACAGTCCAAACCAGTAGAGGGTTCGGCTGTTGCTCGATGTAACGAGTTACCGAAATCACTTCTTCTTGCTTTTTCAAGCACCGGGTTGATCCAGAACTGGTCCACCACCGAAAACCGGTGGGTTTCTCGAATTTTCGGCTCAACTCTCTAGACAAACTTCCTTTCAACACTCGCAGTACTTGAAACCCGCTGGGATCGTTCTGGACAAGCAGGAGAACATGAATGTGGGTTCGCAAAATTGCAACAGCTAGAAGGCGCCAGCTCCATCGTCTCATTGTTTGTTGCAAACAGTGTAGGATCGCTTCACAATGTTGCTGCTTGAGAAAAACCGGCGGTTGTTTGCATTGTTCTATGGCAGCTCGAACCAGGGCTGGTTTGTCTCTTTCGTAAGGGGTACCAGGGGCATTCTGGCGACGTCTCGGCCCAGGGCCGTGCCGCGTACGCGACACGAACCCCCGGCGGTCACCTGGTAGCCAGGTGCCATAAGTGGTCCAGGTTAAGAACCAGGCTCGATAATCCATCGGGTCGCCTCTATTTTTTCCTCCGCCGACTAAAGTCGGCGGCTCGCCGTTTCGGTTTTTCGTTTGTTATCGCACGGGTGCGGAAGCACCCAGTGGCCGACGGCCGGGCCATCCTCCGCCAGCTAAAGCTGGCGGCTCGCCGGTGGTGCGTCTGCGTTTGTTCCCGTGCGGTAGCACCGGCGCAGGCCGCAGCAGCGTAAGCCGCAGGTCGAAACGCCGGCGGCGTTTACTTGTAGCTGCGGACCGTGGGCTTGACCTCCTCGAACACCAGCGGCTCCTTGTGCAGCACCGGCTGGCGGCCCACGCCCTGGTACTCCCAAGCGGCTACATAGCTGAACTTCTCGTCGTTGCGCAGCGCCTCGCCCTCGGGCGTCTGGAACTCTTCGCGGAAGTGGGCTCCGCAGGACTCCTCGCGGTGCAAGGCGTCGTAGCACATCAGCTCGGCAAATTCCAGGAAGTCGGCCACGCGGCCCGCTTTTTCCAGCATGATGTTGTACTGGCCGTTTTCGCCCAGCACGTTCACGTTTTCCCAAAACTCCTCGCGCAGCTGGCCGATCCGCTGGATGGTTTGCTCCAGTCCCTGGCGGTTGCGGATCATGCCGCAGTGGTCCCACATCAAGCGGCCCAGCTCGCGGTGGAACGAGTCGGGCGTGCGTCGTCCACGGACCTTAAGCAACCGGTCGATGCGTACCTGCACGTCGTTTTCGGCCTCGGCAAAGGCGTCGTGGTCGGTGGAGACCGGCGGCAGCGGCTCCCCGGCCAGGTAGTGGGCCAGGGTGTTGGAGATGATGAAAAACCCGTCGGCCAGGCCCTGCATCAGGGCGCTTGCGCCCAGGCGATTGGCCCCGTGATCGGAAAAGTTGGCCTCGCCCAGCACAAACAGCCCTGGAATGTTGCTCATCAAGTTGTAGTCCACCCACAGGCCGCCCATCGTGTAGTGGCTGGCCGGGTAGATGCGCATGGGCACCTCATAGGGGTTTTCGCCGGTAATGCGCTCGTACATCTGGAACAGGTTGCCGTAGCGTTGCTCGATGGTGCGGCGGCCCAGCCGCTTCATCGCGTCGGCAAAGTCCAGATAGACGCCGATGCCCAAGGGCCCCACCCCGTAGCCTTCGTCGCAGATGCGCTTGATGGCCCGCGAGGCGATGTCCCGCGGCACCAGGTTGCCGAAGGCCGGATACATGCGTTCCAGGAAGTAGTCGCGTTGTTCTTCGGGGATTTCCGCCGGCGGGCGCTTGTCGCCTTTTTTCTTAGGCACCCAGATGCGGCCGTCGTTGCGCAGCGACTCGGACATCAGCGTCAGCTTCGACTGGTGTTCCCCGTGCGGCGGAATGGAGGTGGGGTGGATTTGCGTAAAGCAAGGGTTGGCGAAAAACGCACCCCGCTTGTATGCCCGATAGGTGGCCGTGACGTTGCACCCGGCCGCGTTGGTGGAAAGATAGAACACGTTGCCATAGCCGCCGGTGGCCAGGCAGACGGCGTGGGCGGCGTGACGCTGGATTTCTCCCGTGATGAGGTTGCGGGTGATGATCCCGCGGGCCTTGCCGTCCACCAGCACCAGGTCGAGCATTTCGGTGCGGGGGTGCATGCGCACCGTGCCGGCGTCGATCTGCCGGGCCAGGGCGCTGTAGCAGGCCAGCAGCAGTTGCTGGCCGGTCTGGCCTCGGGCGTAGAAGGTGCGGCTGACCTGTACGCCGCCGAAGGAGCGGTTGGCCAGCAAGCCGCCGTACTCTCGGGCAAAAGGCACGCCCAGGGCCACGCACTGGTCGATGATGGCCGTGGAGATCTGGGCCAGGCGATAGACGTTGGCCTCGCGGGAGCGGAAGTCGCCCCCTTTGATCGTGTCGTAGAACAGGCGCCACACGCTGTCGTTGTCGCCTTGGTAGTTCTTGGCGGCGTTGATTCCGCCTTGGGCGGCGATGCTGTGGGCTCGCCGGGCGCTGTCCTGGAAGCAGAAGCAGTCCACCTGGTAGCCCAACTGCCCCAGCGTGGCGGCGGCCGAAGCCCCGGCCAGCCCCGAGCCGACCACGATCACGCGGAACTTGCGGCGATTGGCCGGGGCCACCAGGCGCAGGTGGCGGCGGTGCCGGTCCCATTTCTGCTCAATCGGCCCGGAAGGCACGTGGGCATCCAACACGGTCATGGGATCAACCTCCCTGGGGCCCAAAGCCCAGCAGGATCGAAAGCGGAATGAAGCAGTTCCCCACCACCACGAAAGCCACCAGGAACCAGAGCAGCTTTTCGGTGGCGGGTCGCCACACGGGGTGAGTCAGTCCCAGCGTTTGCAGGATACTGGTGGCCCCGTGGAACAAGTGCCAGCCCAGCAAAAGCATGGCCACCACGTAAACGCCGGTGTGGAGCGGGTTCTGAAACCCGGCGATGACCATCCCATAAACATCGTGCCGTGTGGAGCCGTCGGGCAAAGTTTCGGTAAGGTGGTGGGCGCTGGGTTGGATCCAGCCCAGGGTGAAATGCATCAGGTGATACAGCACAAACAGCAGGATCACCGCGCCGCTGGCCAGCATCATGGCCGCGGCCTTGGCTTTTTGCCGCCGCAGGTCGTCGCGGTGGGCCGAGCGCTTGACGTAGTAATCGTCCTGCCCCCGGGCGGCCCGATTGGCCCGATAAAGCCTAAAGCCCAACGCCAGGTGCGAGACGAACAGCCCCAGCAGGATAAGCCGGGCCAGCCAGAGCAAGGGCCCCAGGTGGTGCAGGGTTTCGGCGTAGGAGTTCATGGCGTCCCGCCCGCGGTACAGCTGCAAGTTGCCCAGCAGGTGGACGAT
>JALSGI010000495.1 GCA_026982835.1 Planctomycetota bacterium
TTGTTTTCCACAAACGCGTTCTGTTCCTGCTAGGTGCGGAAGCACCACATCTGGCATCCCCATGCTAGCTGGCTAAACACGTACCCAGCTTCAGCTGGCGGAGAAAAACAACCGAATGCGTTTCTTCGGCTCTCCCCGGACTGAAGTCCGGGGCTCGCCAAGACGTTCTCTCACACCAACGGCGAGCCGCCGGCGTGAGCCGGCGGTTGAACGGCGAGCCGGGAGCACGAGCTCCCGGAGACGATAAGAAAGCGGCGCATGATTGCCGTGCTCTCCGTGGGCTTACGCCCACGGCTCGCGGCTACAAGAACCAGCGCCAGCGGCAATACCTCCGCGTGCTGACACTCGCGGCTCGCTTGTGCGAGAACAAACGTCGATTTTTGTTCGCAACCGGCCAGCCGGAGGCTCGCCGAGACAAGAACAAGCGTCGCTGCACACATTGCACGGCCAGCCGGGAGCACAAGCTCCCGGTTGCTTTAACCGCCCGTTGGACATCCGCCGGGTGGGCAATTACCGTGGGAACGCAGGCAAAAATGCGGGTTGCTTGGTGCCCGTTTCCCGTTCCCCCAAGGTGTGAGTCGTGCCCATGCGTCGTTGCTTCTCTTTTGCCTTGGTGCTGGTGTGCCTCGGCCCGGGGGCACTGGTGGCCCAGGAGCCGATCCGCCTGGCTTCCACCCCGGCCCTTTCGCCCGATGGCAAGCGGCTGGTTTTTTCCTGGAACGGCGACCTGTGGCTGGCCCCTAGCGGCGGCGGAGCCGCGCGGCGGCTGACGGTCCACCCGGCCCGGGACCACCACCCGGCCTTCTCCCCCGATGGGAAGCAGATCGCCTTTCTCAGCACCCGAAGCGGTGTGGACCAGGTGTATGTGATGCCTGCTGCCGGCGGCCCGCCCCGGCAGCTCACCTTCCACAGCGAGGGCGTGCAACAGGTGAGCTGGTTTCCCGACGGGGAACACCTGCTCGTGCTGGCTCGCCGCGACCACTTCTGGCGCCGCAGCGAGCGGTTCTTCCGCATCCACGCCCAAAAACGCCAGGCCGAACAGTTGCTCTTCGACGACTACGGCCAGTACGGCCAGGTGGGGCCAAAGGGCCGGCGGCTGCTGTTTGTCCGCGAGGGGGAATCCTGGTGGCGCAAGGGCTACGCCGGTTCCCGCGCAGCCCAGGTGTGGCTCTTTGACATGGAGAAACACCAGTTCCGCCGCCTCTTGGCCCACCCGCGCGGCTGCTCCTGGCCGCTTTGGCATCCCGAGGGCCGGGGGTTCTACTACGTCGGAGCCCAGGACGGCACGGGCAACCTGTGGTACTACGACCTGGAAACTGGCCGCTCGAAGCAGCTGACCCATTTCAAAGACGATCCCGTGGTGTTTCCGGCCATTTCGGCCGACGGCTCCACGATCGTCTTTCGGCGGCTGTTTGATCTTTACCGCTTCCGCCCGGGCAAGGATCGCCAGCCGCGACGTATCGGCCTGGTGCCCCGCGGGGACGACCCTCGCCCCAAAACCTTGCGCCGCAGGCTCACCCAGGTCCAGCTGGTGGCCTTTACGGCCGACGGGCTGGAGGTGGCCTTCGTGGCCGGAGGCGACGTGTGGGTGATGGACACCGTGCTCCGCGAGCCGCGGCAGGTGACGGCCACGCCGGAGGAAGAGTCCGACGTGGTGTTTGCCCCGGACGGGAAAACGCTCTACTTCATCTCCTGGCAGGGGGGCCAGTGCGACGTGTGGAAGGCCACCCGCGAGGACGAAAAACGCTACTGGTGGCAAAACACCCGCTTCAAGCTCCAGCGGCTGACCAACGACCGCGAAGTGGAGTCCGACCTGCGCACCAGCCCCAAGGGCACCTGGCTCTCCTACGTCCGCAGCCGGGGGGATATTTACATTATGCGGCCCGACGGCTCCGGTTCCCGGCGCCTGGTCGCCTCGTGGAACGCCCCGCAGTACGACTGGTCGCCGGACGAGAAGTGGATCGTCTATGCCGTTAGCGACAACGACTTCAACCGCGACGTGTGGCTGCTGGAGCTCAAGCCCGGGGCCAAGCCGGTCAACATCTCCCGGCATCCGGATAACGAAAGCTCGCCCGTCTGGTCGCCCAACGGGCGGATGATCGCCTTCCTGGGCCAGCGGTTCATCGATGAGGTGGACATCCACCTGGTGTATCTGCGGCAGGAGGACTACGACCGCGACGCCCACCAGCGGCGGCTGGAACAAGCGGTCAAGAAGATGCAATCCGGCCGCGGTAAAAAGCCCCCGGCGAGCAGCTCCTCGGGGGTGCGGGTGGACCTGGAGGGCATCCACCGCCGCGTGCAGCGGGTGAGCATCCCCGACACCACCGAAAGCAACTTGTTCTGGTCCCCCGATGGGCGCCGCCTGGCCTTTACGGCCACGGTGAACGGCCGCCGCGGCACTTACGTGATTGCCCCG
>JALSGI010000496.1 GCA_026982835.1 Planctomycetota bacterium
ACCACCCGCAGCAGCCCGAGCAAGTGCACCTGGTGGGGCTGGGCGATGGGGCGTTGTGGGCGGCGGCGGCCCGTGCCATAGCGGGCAAAGCGGTGGATCGCCTGGCGGTGGATACGCGGGGATTTCGCTTCCGGCGGATCAATCGCATTGATCATCCGCACTTTGTGCCGGGGATCGTCAAGTACGGGGACCTGCCGGCGCTGGTGGCCCTTTCGGCTCCGCACCCGACGTGGGTGGCGGGGGAAGGAAGCCAGGGGAACGAGTTGGTGAACCAGGTGTACGGGGCCGCCGGGGCAGGGTCGCAGGTGGTGTGGTCGTCGGTCCAAGGGGCGGCGGCCGAGGCGGCAGCCGTGGAGTGGTTGCTGGGCCGGTAGGAGGGGGTGGCGTTGGTTGGGATGACAAAATTAGAGCCGCCGGGAAACGCATCTCCCGGCGGCTCTTTCTCGTCGTTGCAAAGCTGGCCCCAAGCGGGTCAGGCGGCCTTAGCGTTTTTTCTTGGTGGCTTTCTTCTTGGTTGCTTTCTTCTTGGCGGCCTTTTTCTTAGTGGCTTTTTTCTTAGTGGCTTTTTTCTTAGCAGCCTTCTTTTTGGCGGCCTTCTTTTTCACCGCCTTTGTGGCGGTCTTTTTTTTGGCCGCCTTCTTCTTGGTGGCCTTCTTCGCTGCCTTCTTGGCAGCTTTCTTGGCCGTCTTCTTCGCCGTCTTCTTGGCCACGGCACGTCCTCCGTACATAGGGGCACGGAAAGGCAGGCACACTTCCGTTTCCGCAACGGATAAAAACCAACTGCCTTTCCCGAACTCCAGAAACCAACCGACTTCCTATCGTGGGCCTTGGTCGCGTGATCCCTTCCGTTGGTTGCACCGACCAAGGTGGTGCGCCCGCCAAGTGACTTCGCCTTTAATTTGTACGAATGTGCCAAAAACTTTCAACACTATTTTTCCCCTGGCGCAGTCGATTTCCCGGAAACGTCCCTTGGGGCGAAACGCCCCGCCTTCTCTCGGCACGGCGGTCGATGGAGAAGAACCCATCCCCAGCGCCTCGTTCTTGCAGGCCGGCGCGGTGGGTTTCTTCTTACTTCCCCGCACCAAAAACAGCGCGGCGAACAAGGCGGCCCACGCCCAACGACTCCGGTGGAACAGCAATGTGGCTACTCTTCCTCCAAAACGGCATGCGCGGCCGCCACGATGCGCAAGAAGTCCTGGGCCTTGAGGCTGGCCCCTCCCACCAGCGCCCCGTCCACGTTCGGTTGGCTGAGCAACTCGGCGGCGTTTTCCGGCTTGACGCTGCCGCCGTACTGGATGGTCACGGCCTGGGCCGTAGCCTCGTTGTACTTGTTGCGGAGCAGTTCCCGCAGCAGGGCATGCACCTCTTCGGCTTGTTGGGGCGTGGCCACCTTGCCGGTGCCGATGGCCCAAACCGGCTCGTAGGCCAGCACCACCTGGCGGATTTCCTCCAGGGACAGATCGGCCAGCGAGCCGGCGAACTGGGCGCGGATCACCTCTTGCGTCTGGCCCTCTTCCCGTTGTTGGAGCGTTTCGCCCAGGCAGACGATGGGCCGCAAGCCCGACTCCAACGCCGCCTTCACCTTGCGGTTGACCATTTCGTCGGTTTCACCGAAGTGCTGTCGGCGTTCGCTATGGCCCAGGATGACAAACACGCAGCCGACATCCACCAGCATGGTGGGGCTCAGCTCACCGGTGAAGGCTCCGGCGGTTTCCCAGTGGGCATTCTGCCCGCCCAAGGCCACCGGCGAGTTGCGCAGCACCTGGCCCACCACGTCCAGGTAAACGGCCGGGGGGCAGAGGGCCACGTGGACCGTGGGCCAGTGCACTGCTTGCTGGGCCACCTGGGCGGCCAGGGTGATGGCCTGGATGCGGTTGAGGTTCATCTTCCAGTTGCCGGCCACGAGCGGGCGTTTCATCGTGCATGCTCCGGGAGGGAGGAGATGGTTTTACCGAGCACCTGAGCCAGTTGCTGGAGTTGTTCGGCCAGTTGGGCGTATTGTTCGGGCAGCAGGGCCTGGGCTCCGTCGGAGAGGGCTTTTTCGGGCTGGTGGTGCACTTCCACGTGCACGCCGTCGGCCCCGGCGGCCAGACCCGCCGCAGCACAGGCGGGGATCAGCTCGGGGCGGCCGGTGGCGTGGCTGGGATCGACGACGATGGGCAGGTGGGACAGCTCGTGCACCAGCGGCACGGCCGCCACGTCGTAGAGGTTGCGCGTGGCCGGATCGAACCCCTTGACGCCCCGCTCGCAGAGCACCACCTGGGTGGTGCCTTCGGAAAGGATATACTCGGCGCTCATCAGCAGGTCCTTGACCGTGGCGCTCATGCCGCGTTTGAGCAGGATGGGCTTGTGGGTTTTGCCTACCTCGCTCAGCAGGGTGAAGTTCTGCATGTTGCGGGCACCGATCTGGAGC
>JALSGI010000497.1 GCA_026982835.1 Planctomycetota bacterium
CCTGCGGGCCGTCAGCCGGCGTGAGAACGGCCGGCCGGGAGCGTCGGCTCCCGGTTGTTAAACCAAAGCAACATTCGCTGCCGTTTTGTGAAAAACCGCAAGCTCACGCTTGCGGCTCGCCTCTTTCGGCTACGCACCCGCGCCGCAATGCGTTAGGATGGAACCGCCTTGTTGGTACCCCAAGTCCTCCTGCTGGGGGGAGCGTGCTCATGTTCGATCGCTTGCGTCTTTTCGGGCTGGTGGCCCTGGTCATCCTGGCCGTGGTGCTCATCATGCAGAACATCAATCCGGCTGAAGTTAGCTTCTTGTTTATTTCAGTGCGGATGCCGCTGGCCGTGATGCTGATGTTGACCTTTGCCATTGGTTTTGTCGTGGGACTGCTCGCCGCCGGCCGGTTGACCCGCAAGAAAAAAGACACCACGGACCAGTGAGGCGCGGAGCCGGAGTCGCCCCTTGTCCCTTGTACGGAGTGAGCCATGAGCCCCCAGCGGAGCGTCGATCTGAGCCTTTACGGTATCCACGTTAAGCAAGTGTTGCGCAACCCGGCCCCGGCCCGGCTCTACGAAGAAGCCATCCAGCACGATGGCTGCCACATCGCCTCCAGCGGCGCGCTGATCGCCCGCAGCGGCAAGCGCACCGGGCGCTCCCCGGCCGACAAGCGAATCGTGGAAACCGACGAAGTAAAAAACGACGTGTGGTGGGGCGAGGTGAACATCCCGCTGGACGGGCACACGTTCCTGGTCAACCGCCAGCGGGCCGTGGATTTCCTCAACACCCGCTCGCGGCTGTTCGTCATCGACGCCTTTGCCGGCTGGGACCCCCAGTATCGGCTCAAGGTGCGGGTCGTTTGCGCCCGGCCCTATCATGCCCTGTTCATGCACACGATGCTCATCCGTCCCACGCCGGAGGAACTCGAGGGGTTCGGCGAGCCGGACTTCGTGGTGTTCAACGCCGGCCCTTTCCCGGCCAACCCCTACACTCCCGGCATGACCTCCACCACCAGCGTGGATATCTGTTTCCACCACCGGCAACTGGTCATCCTGGGTACCGAGTACGCCGGCGAGATGAAAAAGGGCATCTTCACCGTGATGCACTACCTGATGCCCAAGCAGGGCGTGCTGTCGATGCACTGTTCGGCCAACGAGGGCCCTGAGGGGGATGTGACGCTGTTTTTCGGTCTTTCCGGCACGGGCAAGACCACCTTGAGCTCCGATCCCCGGCGGCGGCTCATCGGCGATGATGAGCACTGCTGGACCGATCGCGGCGTGTTCAACGTGGAAGGGGGCTGTTATGCCAAGTGCCTGGGACTGGATCCGCAGAAAGAGCCGCTGATCTACCAGGCTATCCGCTTCGGCACGGTGCTGGAAAACGTGGTGTTCGACTCCGAAACGCACCAGGTGGACTTCGACTCCGACGCCATTACGCAGAACACCCGGGCCGCCTACCCGCTGGAGTTCATCCCCGGGGTGAAGCTGCCGGCCGTGGGCGATCATCCCAAGAACATCATCTTTCTTACCTGCGACGCCTTCGGCGTGATGCCGCCGGTGGCCCGGCTGACGCCCGAACAGGCCATGTACCACTTCATCAGCGGCTACACGGCCAAGGTGGCCGGCACCGAGGTGGGGGTGAAGGAACCGGTGGCCACGTTCTCCACCTGCTACAGCGCGCCGTTTTTGGTGTGGCACCCCACCCGGTACGTGGAAATGCTGGCCCAGAAAATGCGAGCCCACGGCACGCAGGCCTGGCTGGTCAACACCGGCTGGATCGGCGGTCCCTACGGGCAGGGGAAGCGGATTTCGATTCCCCACACGCGGGCCATCATCGACGCGATCCACTCCGGCCAAGCGGCCCAGGTCTCTGTGGAGCAGGAGCCGGTGTTCGGACTCTCCGTGCCCAAAGAGCTGCCCGGGGTGCCTGCGGAGATCCTCATGCCGCGCCGGGCCTGGCCCGACCCCGGGCAGTACGACCAGCAGGCCAAGGTACTGGCCGAAAAGTTCCGCGAGAACTTTCAGCAGTACGCCCAGTTGGCCTCCGAGGAGGTGAAGGCGGCCGGGCCGCCGCTTGCCAAGGCTCAGACGAGTCGCCAGCCGTAGCCGTTTAGCTGGCCAAGCACAGCGAGCCGCCGACTTCGTACGTGTTTAGCCAGCTAGCACATCACTTGGTTTGGCGCTTCCGCACGAAGCGGAAATAAGCGTTTATTCTTACAACCGGCGAGCCGCCAGCTTCAGCTGGCGGAGAAAATCGACATGCGTTTTTTCTTGGCTCTCCCCGGACTGAAGTCCGGGGCTCGCCACTGGTGCTTCCGCACCGGGCAGGAAAAAGCGTGTTTTGTGGAAAACAAAGTACCTGGTGGACTTGCTTTGATTCTTGCAACGGCGAGCCGCGCGCCGTCAGCCGGCGGTTGGCCAGCGT
>JALSGI010000498.1 GCA_026982835.1 Planctomycetota bacterium
CCTCTCGCCCGCAGGCCTCTTTGCCGGCAGCCTGTGGCGGGCAGAGCGAATTGACGGCCGCTTACCGTTTCTTCGGCAATCCCAAGACGAGCTTCCAGGCCGTGTTGCAGCCGCACTTTCAGAAGAGCCAGCAGCGTGTGGGCCAGCAGCCGACGGTGCTGCTGGTCCAGGACACCACGGCCATGGGTGCGGCTGAAACTCTGTGGCGGTTTTCAGGCAGCCTGGCGGATGCAGGTGGTCCAAAGGTAGTCAAAAGTTCCATCCAACAGCGCCGCCCGCAGGCTCAACACGGCCTCGGCCCGGCGTTTGCGCCAGTTGCGCATCCCCGATCCCTTGCACCGCGCCCCCACCAGATGCTTGCACGTCCCCTCCACCGCTCTTTGCTCAACCGCACGCCGAAGTCCTCCAGTAAAAACTTTTGCACTTGCTCCCCGGGTATCCAGGCCATCAGGCGTACGAGTTTACTCAGCTAGCACATCACTTGGTTTAGCGTTTCCATACCAGGAGAGAATGAGCGTTTTTTTCTTGCAAATGGCGAGCCACCGACTTCAGTCGGCGGAGAAAATCGGCATGCGTTTTTTCTTGGCTCTCCCCGGACTGAAGTCCGGGGCTCGCCACTGGTGCTTCCGCACCGGGCAGAAACAAAGCGTGTTTGGGGAAAACAACGTACAGGGTGAAGTGGCGGCTCACCAGGAGGTTCGCCCTCCCAGTGGCTGCGGCCCTGCCGCCTCCCCGCACTGACGTGCGGGGCTCCTCCGTGGGCTTACGCCCGCGGCTCGCGGCTGCAAGAACCAGCGCCAGCGGCAATACAACCGCGTGCTCACGCACGCAGCTCGCCGGACGAGTATCGACTCGTTTTTGCTCTGGAAACGCTTCGTCTTATGCTGGCACGCTAAACACGTCCAACGCGGGGAGCTCCTCAAGCCTCCACGCCTCCACGTCCCCAAGCCTCCCCGCGGCTGAAGCCGCGGGCTCGCCCAAGACCCACGACCCAAGACTCCCATGCCCATTGGCAAGCTGGAAAAGCTGCAAACACCTTGCCGAGGTTTGCGATTCTGCCGCGCCACATCCGGCCAGATGACCTGCTGCAGCACCGGTGGGACGCGCTGCCCTTTCCCACAACCGATGCCCCGTCGTGCTAGCAACGCTTAATCGGCCACTGGCAATCCTTTGCGTCCGCAGAGCAGCTCCCGCTGGGAAAAGCCCCAGGGAAACCAACACATGCCGCCTTGTCTCACACAAGCCCCCGGAAACAATTCCCCTGCCGAACCAGGGAAGGAACCGTGCCACGGGAGGGCTTCAGTTCGGTTTCCCCTTGCTGGTGTCATAAGGAGAAGCTCATGGTACGCTTGGTTTCGGCCGTGGTGGTGTTGGCAGGGGCGGTTGCTTTTCCGGCCCGGGGCCAGGCCCAGGACGGCTCGGCTGTGGGTTGCTGTCCCCCGGCGGCGGTGACCTGGGTCCCGGTACGCACCCTGCGTCCCGTGGTGGCCGCGCCGGTGACGGTGTGCCGCCCGGTGGTCTGCTGTCCTCCGGCCCTGCCCCAAACCTACGCCCCGCAACAACCCAGCCCGCCAGGCACGGCCTCCCGGCCTGCTTCGCCCGCTCCCCAGGTGGTCTATCAGCCGGCAGTGGCCGCCGGCCCGCGTTACATGCTGGGCCGAGGTGTCCTGGGCCAGCCCAAGCTCTACGTGGAAGGCCAGCCGGTGCGGAACTTCTTGCGATGGCTTACCCCGTAAGGCCGGCAAGCCCCTGGGCAATCGGGGCGCGGCGCGTTAAACCAGCGGGGTGGAGGAAGCTCCGTTCCTGCTGGTTTTCGTCGGGTTGTCCATGTGTAAGCTCCAGCCCACGGCGGCCGTGATCCTCTGCGGCGGGCAGAGCCGCCGCATGGGACGCCCCAAGGCCACGCTTCCCTGGGGCAGGCAAACCATGCTGGAACACGTGGCCGCCCGGCTGCGTCAAGTGCCGGCAGTAGAGCACTTGGTGGTGGTGGCCGCCCCGGGGCAGCGGTTGCCCCCGCTCCCCGAGCCTGCGGTGGTGGTCCGTGATCGCCGCCCGGGACTTGGCCCTTTGGAGGGTTTGGCCTGCGGGCTGCGGGCCGCGGAACGGCTAGGATGTCCGGCCGCCTATGTTACCAGTTGCGATGTGCCGGCCTTGCGCCCCCGGTTCGTACGCCTGGTGCTGGATCGTCTTTCCGGGGCGCAAGCGGCCGTGCCGGTGGCTTGCGGCCACAAGCAGGTGCTGGCCGCCGCGTACCGCACGGAACTGGCCGCGGTGATCGACGAGCTTCTGGAGCAACAGCTCCAGCGTCCCCGGGACTTGCTTGCGCGGATCGACACGACCTGGATTGCCGAAGAGGAGCTGCGCCGCGTGGACCCCCAGCTGGACTCGCTGCAAAACCTCAAC
>JALSGI010000499.1 GCA_026982835.1 Planctomycetota bacterium
GGGGGCGTCGGGCCGGGGGACTGGGCTCGCGGCCCCCGCCCAGCAAGCGGTCGATGATCGGGTAGATGATCGAAGGGCTCAGGTCCAGGATGAGATTGCCCTCCAGCGGATCGGCTTGCAGCACGTTGAAGCAGGTGGGATTCTCCAGACTGAAGACGAACTCACTGTAGGTGAGCTGATCGACGCTGGTGAGCTTCACCTCCAGGATGCTTCGCAGCAGGGCCGAAAGCGAGGCGCCGAAGTTGCGGGCAAACCCCTCGTGGATGGTCTGCAAGGCCCGCATCTGTTCCTTGCCCACCCGCTCGGGCCGCTTGAAGTCATAGGTGGTCACTTTCTCTCGCGGCCGCCGACGTGGGGTGCTGGAAGTCTTGGAACTATCCAGCGAACTGAGCAGATTTTCCACCTCGGCCTGGCTGAGAATCTCTCCGGACATCCTTGTCCATCCCTTGTTTGGCGTGTTCTTGGGGCAGAAACTTCAGCGGCCAGGCCGTCCGGCGAGCTCCGAACTTGAGTCTGGGGTTGTGTGCGTGCTTTACTCCCGCACCTGGCCGTTGCCGTAAACGACCCACTTGTAGGTGGTCAGCTCCTTCAGGCCACAGGGGCCGCGGGCGTGGAACTTGTCGGTGCTGATGCCGATCTCGGCCCCCAGGCCGAATTCCCCCCCGTCGTTGAATCGCGTGCTGGCGTTGACCACCACCGCCGCACTGTCCACCCCGGCCACAAACCGCCGGGCACAGTCCAGGCGCCCGGTGACGATGGCATCGGTGTGGTGCGAGCCGTAGCGGTTGATGTGCTCGACGGCCTCTTCCAGGGAATCGACCACACGGGCCGAGAGGATCAGGTCCAGGTACTCCGTGGCGTAGTCTTCGTCGCTGGCGGGCTTGGCTGCGGGAACCAGTCGCCGCGTGGCCTCATCGGCGCGGATTTCCACCCTGCGGGCTTCCAGTTCCGGGGCGGCCTTGGCCCAAAACGGCTCGGCCACCTCGCGGTGCACCAGCAGCGACTCCAGGGCGTTGCACACCCCGGGGCGCTGGCACTTGGCGTTGACGACGATGCGCACGGCCATGTCCAGATCGGCATGCTGATCCACATACACGTGGCAGTTGCCCGCGTAGTGCTTCAGCACCGGCATGGTCGCCTCGGCCACCACGCGGCGGATAAGCCCTTCGCCGCCCCGGGGAATGGCCAGGGAGATGTACTGGTCCAGCTTCAAAAAGTGCCCCACCGCCTCGCGGTCCTGCGTGGCCACCAGTTGAAAGGCGTGCTCGGGCAGTCCGGCCTGTTGGGCCGCTTCTTGCATCAGCTCGACGATGGCCCGGCTGGAGTGGGCCGCCTCTTTGCCCCCGCGCAGGATGACCGCGTTGCCACTTTTGACGCACAAGGCGGCTGCGTCGGCCGTGACGTTGGGCCGCGATTCATAGATGAAAAACACCACGCCCAGGGGCACACGCACCCGGGCCACCTCCAGCCCATTGGGACGCACGCGCGACTCGATCACCTCGCCCACCGGATCCGGCAGCAGGGCCACTTCCTCCAGGCCGCGGGCGATAGCATCGATCCGCTCGGGGGTAAGCCGCAGCCGGTCGGTCTGGGCGGCCGTGAGCCCGAAGCCGGGAGCCGCCTCCAGGTCGCGGGCGTTGGCCTCCAGCACGCGTTGCTGCTGCTGGCGCAATCGCCGGGCCGACTCCCGCAGCCAACGCTGCTTCACCGCGTCGGTGACTTGGGCCAGCTGGGCTGCGGCGGCGTGGGCTTGCCGGGCCACCAGCTGGCAGTAGGCTTGCAGATCGGTTACCGAACCTGTGGCCATGGCCGGACTCAACCCCAAGGGGCCAGCGGGGTAAAAAACAACAACTCCTGCGCTCCGATTCCTTCCCAGGACAGGAGCACCGAAGGGGAAACTCCACCGAATAGAACGCTCCAGCGGCAGTATGCGGCAATCCCCTGCCCGGGTCAACGGGGATGATTCTCCGAGGGAGGGTTGCTAGCATCGGGGCGGCATTCTTGTTCCCTGGGGGACAGCGGCTTTTTTCAACCCGGGACGTTTTCTCCCCGGGAGATGCAAGGGGCCTCGGCACCGGGAGATTGGGCCGGAACCGAGGGCTCTGCCGGGGGGGATTGCCACTGGCCCGGGGGAGACCGCAGTGGCAAGAGGCGCCCCTGGAGCTGTTTTCCGCAGCGGAGCACGAAGCGGGCATCGCCGGGGGGGAACAGGCGCTGGGCCACCAGCAGGTCCCAGAGCAGCAGCATCGTTACGGCGGCAAGCAGCCACACCCCAACAAGCAGCGTCCCAGGAGCGGCAAGCAGCAGCCATTCCCGCCCCCGCAGCGGCCACCCCTGCCGGGCGGCTACCGCCACCATCACCCCCAGCAGCACCAGGTGGGCCGCGGTGGTGGCCA
>JALSGI010000500.1 GCA_026982835.1 Planctomycetota bacterium
TCTCTTCTTGCCCCGGTGGGCCGCATGCGTGAGCACGCGGTTGTTTGGTGCCGCTGGCGCTGGTTCTTGCAGCTGCGAGCCGTTCTCCGCGGGCTGACGGTGCGCGGCTGGCCGATATAAGCGAGAATCAGCGTTTGTTCTAGCTGCGGAGCGGAAGCTCCGGCGAGCCGCGTGCGTGAGCACGCGGTTTTTAGCGGCAGCGGTAACTGCTTTGTTTGAAGCAACCGGGAGCTGACGCTCCCGGCTCGCCGTTTGGTGTGAGAATTAGCGCTTGTTCTTGTCTCGGAGCGGAAGCTCCCAGTGGCTGCGGCCCTGCCGCCTCCCCGCACTAACGTGCGGGGCTCCTCAAGACCCAAGACCCACGACTCAAGCCCTGACGTGCGCACGCTCCTCCGCGGGCTAACGGTGGGCGGCTCGCCAAGCCTCCAAGCCCCCACGCCCTCACGCCTCCAAGCCCCCAAGCCTCCACCGCCTCCCGCGGCTGGCCAGGTGTCTTTTCACCCGGGCGGCTTCTTGGTACCACACTGAAAGAATAGCCCGCGTTTGTTCCCCGTTTCGATTGCTCCCATGACCGACTACGCCCGCCAGGAACACCACGAGTTTCTCGCCGCTTCGCAGCAGGCGCTGGAAGACCAGCAGCTTCAGAGCATGCTTTGCCGCCTGGGCGAGACGCTCGGGGAGCGAAACAAGCAGGCTTTTGGCCAACTGCCCGGGGCCGACGCCCTGCGCTGGCAGGCCAAGCGGATCAAGGACGAAGCCCTGGCCCAACTCGACCACCTGCTGGAACAACTGGCCCGCCAGGTGGAGGCCCGCGGGGGCCACGTCCATTGGGCACGCGACGGAGCCGAAGCACGCCGCATCATCCAGTCGTTGCTGGAACAGCGCGGGGTGAAGAAGGTGGTCAAGAGCAAATCGATGACCACCGAGGAGATCCACCTCAACCCGGCTCTGGAACAGGCCGGCATCCAGGTGGTGGAAACCGACTTCGGCGAGTACATCATCCAACTGGCCCGCCAACGCCCCTCCCACCTGGTGGCCCCGGCCATCCACATGACCGTGGAACAGATCGCCCAGGTGCTCAGCCAGGAAAGCCCCGAGCCGCTCCCCCCGGAACCGCAGACGCTTACCCGCTTCGCCCGGCAAAAGCTGCGGGAACACTTCGCCACGGCCGCCGCGGGCATCAGCGGGGTGAACTTCGCCGTGGCCGAAACCGGCACCATCGTCATCATCTCCAACGAAGGCAATGCCCGGCTCACCACCACCGTGCCGCCGCTGCACATTGCGGTGATGGGCATGGAGAAGGTGATCCCCCGGCTGGAACACCTGCCGGTGTTCTTGAAGGTGCTGGCGCGGGCAGCCACCGGGCAGAAGCTTTCGGTTTATACGTCGCTGATTACCGGACCGCGGGCGCCTGGGGAGCTGGACGGGCCGGAAGAGTTCCACCTGGTGGTGCTGGACAACGGCCGCAGCCGCATCCTGGGCGGGCCGTTGCGGGAAAGCTTGTTTTGCATCCGCTGCGGGGCCTGCCTGAACGCCTGCCCGGTGTATCGCAATATCGGCGGGCACGCCTACGGGGGGGTGTATGCCGGGCCGATCGGGGCGGTGCTCACGCCGCTTTACGACGGGCTGGAACCGAACCACCACCTGCCGCACGCCTCCAGCTTGTGCGGAGCCTGCCAGGCGGCCTGCCCGGTGCGCATCGCCATCCCCGAGCTGCTCATCCGCCTGCGAGAACGCTTGGTAGAAGAAACCCACCAGGTGCCCTGGCGCGAGCGGACAGCCTACCGCCTTTGGGCCTGGATGCTGCGCCGCCCCTGGGCCTACCGGCTGGCCACATGGTGGGCTACGCGCACCGTGGGCCGCTGGAAACGCGGCGGCTGGCTGAAACGCCTGCCGGGCAAGCTGCACGGCTGGACCGCCCAGCGAGACTTCCCCGCCCCCGCCCCCCGGCGCTTCCGCGACTGGTGGCACCAGCAAGGCCGGCACCAGGCCCCGGAGACACCCACGGAGTAACAAAGCACACGGCCCAAAACCAAGCGGCGAGCCGCCGGCGTTAGCCGGCGGTTGGATGGCGAGCCGCCAGCTTTAGCTGGGTACGTGTTTAGCCAGCTAGCATAGAGACGCCAGATGTGGTGCTTCCGCACCAGGCAGGAACAAGCGCCCAAAAGGGACGAAAACGCTTGTGTGAAACCGCGGCTCGCCAGGAGGCTCGCCCTCCCGGGGGAGCTTCCGCTCCGATACAAGAACAAGCGTCGATTGGCACAACTGGGAGGGCGAGGCTCCCGCCGAGCCGAAGCAGCGGAAAAGAGTGTTGGTTTTGTTGGGCGTTTTCTCACAAGGGAACGCCTCCAGCACAAACACAATAATCATTGATAGCACGCTAAACACGTAC
>JALSGI010000501.1 GCA_026982835.1 Planctomycetota bacterium
AACCCCCCCTGCCCCCCCAACCGGATGCCCAGTGGGTCAGCCTGTGGCTGGACGGCCAGCTGAGCCCCGAGCAGCAGCAGCGGCTGCTCCAGGCCCTGGAGCAGGACGCCCAGCTGGCTCAACTGGCCCGGCAGTGGGAACAACTGCGGCAGCAGCTGCGGGCACTGCCCCGAGAGGAGCTGGGCGAGGAGTTCACCCAGGGGGTGATGCAGCGGATCGAAGCCGTGGCAGGGCCAGCAGAGGAGCCTGCCGGGGAAGCCGACTCCGCCTCTCCCAAGCCGGCAGCAACCCGACCTGCGGGGCCGAAGCCCGCGAGACGCTGGCCGTGGGAGTTTTGGGCCTGCGTGGGCACGGGGGTGCTGGCCGCTTCGTTGTTGTTGGTTTGGGCTTTCTGGGAACCGGAAGGGCCTGGGAGAGCGTTGGTGATGCAGGAGGATGCCCCTGGGGCGAACTCGGTTCTGGTCGAAAAAGACCGCTTAGTTCGAGAACGTATCCCGGAAGACCTAGAAGACCTAGGGGAGTTAACGATTCCAGGAATACTAGAAGATGAACGCTTTCTTATTCCGCTCAAGAAGGAATCCAAGAAGGAATCCCTCGAGCGGAAATCCTCCAAAGGGGCCGCACCCCCGGCCAAGGCTTCTGACCAGTCGATTTCGGTGGGCAAGCGAGGCTTGCCCACCCAAGACGCTTTGCCCCGGGCAGCCGGGCCTCGGCCCAAGGCCCCCTTGGCCGGTGGGGCCGTAGGGGGAGTTCATCGGGCCCAGAGGCTTCGTGCCCGCCACGCCCCCCCCACCCAGGTCATTCCCTGGAACCGCTTGCCCAAGCCCTTGCAGTCCACCCTGGTTCAGTCCCAGCAGGCCACTGCCGCCTCCCCGCCGCGGGTGATTGTGCTCCAGCTGGGCGTGCGGGCCGATGCCCTGCGACAAGGATGGCTTGGCTCGCAGTTGGCGGCGGTCCAGCGGGATTTTTCCCAGGACAAGGCCCGCCGTGCCCTTGGCCCTCCAGCTCCTCCGCCCCAGGGAGCCGCCGCGGCGTTGAGCCCTTCGGCGCAGAAAAACGATCGGAAAAACCGCGGCCAGGAAAAAGCCCCCCCGCGATTGCGGCCCCGCGACCACGCTCCCCAAGTGGTGCGAGTGCAGGTCTCCCCGGAACAACTGCCCCGGCTGCTGGACCGACTGGCCCGCTCCCAGGCTCCCCGCGGTCCCGTGCAATACCTCAACCAGGGCTACCTCGTCTCCGACGAAGCCCTCTTGCGGGATCGGCCAAAGGAGTTCCAGGGGCCCGGCCGCACCTCGGCCCCGGGAGCCGCGGCAGTGCAAGGGGCAGTCCAGTTCGGCAAGCGTGAGCTGCAGAAGCAAAGATTTGCTTCCCAACAACTGATCTTGCAAACGGTGCCGCAAGCTTCTGCTGCGGCCGCGGAGGTGCGGCAGCAGACCCCAGAGGAGGCCACTGCCTCCCAACCGGCAGAAAACTCAAACGCCGCGAAGCCAAAACCCCAGACCAAGCAAGCAGCATCCCCCGTGGTGGATCTGTGGCTGGTGGTCGAGGTGCAAACCGCTCCGCCCCCCCGGGGCAAACTCCCGCTGGTGGCTCCTCCGCCCAAGCGCACTCCCTGATCCGGCCCCGCGTGCTACCGGCACCCCGGCCCGGGGTCCTCCGGCCCGTAACGCCCACGGTACTCCGGGACCGGGTACTTCTGCCGGTTCTTTTCCAGCTTGGCCTGCACCGTGCCGGTCACGTCCAGTTGCAACTGGTTGGCCAGGGCCAGGGCGAAACAGAGCACATCGGCCAGCTCCTCGCCCACGGCGGCCAGCTTCTGGGGGTCTTCGACCACGCGCCGGGACTGTTCCGGGCCGATCCAGAGGAAGTGTTCCATCAGCTCGGCCGCCTCGACGGCCAGGGCCATGGCCAGGTTCTTGGGGGCGTGGAAGCGGTTCCAGTCCCGCTCCTGGACGAACTGGCGGACCCATTGCTTCAGTTGGGCCACGGGGGTGTGGGCGTCGGTTGCCGGGGCTGGATCATCTGGATTCATCGCCGCACTCCGCAGGGTCCAAGCCGGGGAGCCACAACTGCCGGGGACGCTGTTGGGCCTGAGCATAGCAGGCTCGATACCATCGGGCCAGATGCGCCAGCAGCTCCACCAGCAGCATGTCGGCCCGGGCCAGCAGGTGACGGCAACTGCGATTTCCCCGACCGCGGAGCAGCCCCTGCAACGCCTGGCGATGCAACTGAATGACCCGCGGTACCGGCAGTCCCAGCCGCCCCAGTGCCGCGGCCAGCTGCGACACCTCCTCCTGCAAAGAGCCACAGCCCATCACCACGAACGTCCGCAGCAGGTCCCGGTAGAACGCCTGGAGCGACTCCGGCAGCGGCACCAGCGCCCCCAGC
>JALSGI010000502.1 GCA_026982835.1 Planctomycetota bacterium
GTCCAGGACACCACGGAACTGGACCTGACGCGGGCGGGTCGGCCGGTCCAGGGGGCCGGTTCCCTGAACGGCACTTCCCGGCAAGGGGTGCTGTTGCACGTGCTTCATGCTTTCACGCCCGAGGGGGCCTCTCGGGAACGTCCTGGGTGGATCATCCGGGGCTGTTACGACCGGGCGTTGGCCGGGGAGTTGGGCGGGGAGTTGGGCGGGCGTTTGCGGCAGCGGTTGCTTTCTTCGCCGGTGGTGTATCGGGCGGAGGTGAAGGTGCGGCCGCGGGAGCCGAAGCTTCCCTGCGATCATCGCCCCCGCCATTGTCGCCGGGGGGGTCGGGTGGCGGAGGTGGAGGTGCGTGCGGCGAGGGTTTGTTTGCGTGCTCCGCATCGTCCGGACCGGCAGTTGAAACCGGCGCAGGTGGGCGTGGTGCTGGTTCGGGAGGTTTCTGCTCCTGCGGGGGAGGAGCCTGTGGAGTGGCTGCTGCTGACCAACCTGGAGGTGGAGACCCCGTCCCAGGTGCGTCGGGTGGTGGAGTACTACACGGTGCGTTGGATGGTGGAGGTGTTTTTTCGGGTGCTGAAGACCGGTTGTGCGGTGGAGGATCGTCGCTTTGCTTTTTTGGATCGGCTTCTTTCCTGTGTGGGTTTGTTTTTGATTGTGGCCTGGCGGGTGTTGTTTTTGTGCCGTTTGGGTCGGGCGTGTGGGGAGTTGGATTGCGAGGTGGTGTTTGAGCCGGAGGAGTGGAAAGCGGCGTATTGGATCGTGCACCGGAGGGCTCCCCCGCAGAAACCCCCGAGGTTGGACCAGATGATTCAGATGGTGGCGCAGTTGGGCGGTTACATTCCTCGACGCGGGGGCTTTCCGGGTCCGGAGACGTTGTGGCGAGGCATGACACGGCTGTTGGACATGGCCCAGTGCTGGCGGACCTTCGGCCCCGGGAGCCGCGCCTCCCCAGGGCAAGATGTGTAGAACAACCAGGTCTGACGACCCCCGGCTACAAGAGTGCGACGCCTGCGGCGTCGAACTTCCGGTTGCTAGCTGGCTAAACACGTACAAAGCCCGGGGCTCGCCAAGGAGCTTCCGCTCCGGCACAAGAAAACCGGATTTCGGCGAGCCGGGAGCGTAAGCTCCCGGAGGCGGAAACAAACCGACGTTCGCGCCGTTTTGCGAAAAACCGCGTGCTGACGCACGCGGCTCGCCTGGGCACAAATGCGCATCACCGGGCAAGCCGCCAGCGTAAGCTCCCGGAGGCGACAGGGCCCCCTTCCGCCACCGGTCCAAAAAACCAGGAGAGCCACGGATGGCCACGCTCCATGTTTTCTTCCAGCCCCAGGAGGTTCCCCAGCTACCGCCGGTGGATGAGGAAAGCCTGCTGGTCTTCGGCTCCTGCTGGGAACGGGATGATCTGCTGTTGGGGACCAATTACGAGCTGGACGCCGAGATCGACTCCCGCTGGGACTGGCTCGACACCCAGGCAGCCGAGTTGGCCGAAAAGCTGGCTTGTCCCGCCTCCGGCGAAGTGCAGTGGAAGTCCCACGCCGAACAGGGGCTCCGCTTGTGCCATCTGCATGCGCTGAAACTTCGCTACCACCTGGTGGCCCTGCTGCGGCTGGTGGCCTTTCTGGATGCCGGGGCCTGGCGCTGGAAGCAGCTCGTGGTGCACGACTTGCCCCTGCTGGAAGAAGGCTGGCTGGAGCTTTTGCAAGCCTGGGCTGCTGCCCGGGGCAAGCGGCTTCTTCGGGCCGACGTGCCGCCGGGACACGTCCCCCGGGGCCAGCAGCCGCCTTCCCACTCCACCGCGGAAGGAAAACACCCTTTGGCCCGGCTCGGCCACTGTTGGCGGGCGCTTTTGGAGCCCTTGCATCGCTTCCACCGGGCGTTGCGGCAACGGAAAGCTCCTGCCGCCGAGGGCATTGCCTGGCTGTGCGGCAACCCTCGGCTGCTTGCCCCCCTGGCCCCGGAGCTTTGCCGCCGGGGCGTAACGCCGCTTTGGCTTTTTCCCCGCCTGGCCCTGCGGTGGTGGAAGCCCTCGCTTTGGCACGGGCTGGGGCAATGGTGCTATGAGTCCGGCACCCTCTCGTTGCCTGCGGAACCAGCAGATCCGCCGCAGTTGGCCCGGCTGGAGTTTCGCACGCTGAACCTGGCCGGGGCGCTAAACCCCTGGCTGGCCTGGCGCTGGCAGCAGGATGGGCCGCGGCTGCGGCGCGTGGAAGCCTCGCTGCGCCGGGCTTGGCAGAAGTTTCCGCCCCGGGTGGTGCTGCTGGACGAAGACGCCACGGCCACCAAGCGGCTGCTGGTCCAACTTGCCCACGAGCACCGGGTGCCCACGCTTGTAGTGCAGCACGGGGTGCCACGGGTGCGGTTCGGCTTTGCCCCCCCGGCGGCC
>JALSGI010000503.1 GCA_026982835.1 Planctomycetota bacterium
GTCACGGAGTACCTGGAGTTTTTTGCCGCGGCGTATCGCATCTCCGGTCCCGTGCGCCGCCGCCGCTGCCAGGAGTTGCTGGAGCTGGTCGATCTGGCCTTCAAGCGCGACGCTCCCGTCACGAGCCTTTCCCGCGGCATGACGCAGCGGCTGGGCCTGGCCCGCGTGCTGCTGCACGACCCCCAGGTGCTGCTGCTGGACGAGCCGGCCAGCGGGCTGGACCCACGGGCGCGGATCGAAATCCGCCGCCTGCTGCGGCAGCTGCGGCAGATGGGCAAAACGATCATGGTCTCCAGCCACATCCTGCCCGAGCTGGCCGACGTGTGCAACAAGATCGGCATCATCGAGCAGGGCCAGCTGATCGTCAACGCCGACGTGGCCGAGGTGATGCGCCGCGTGCGGCAGCGGGTGGTGCTGCACATCGGCGTGCGGGACGACCTGGACGGGGCGGCCCGGCTGCTGGAACAGCACCCGCTGGTCCACGCGGTGGATCAGCGGGACGGCCGCCTGGTGGTCACGCTCCAGGAAAACGTGGAAGACTACAGCGAGCTGCCCACGGTGCTGGTGGAAAACGGCCACCGGCTCCACCTGTTCCGCGAGGAGGAAGTGAACCTGGAGACCGCCTTCCTGGTGCTGACCAAGGGGATGAGCGCCTCGGCCGGTTGAGCGACTGGCAAAGGGGGAGCAAATCGTATTTAATAGGAAAGGGCCAAGGGGCAAGCCGGAGGTCGAAGTCTTCGGCCAGTGCTTCATCTCGTTCCAAGCGGAGGAAAGCGATGGCAACGGACAAGGTGGAGGCGCAACACGCGGTCCCGGTGACCAAGAGCGAGAACGAGATCGACAAGTACTTCCGCGCCCTGGTCAAGTTCGAGGGGAGCGACTTGCACATGAAGGTGGGCCACCCGCCCTTTATCCGGGTGCGGGGCAAACTGCAGCCGCTCAAAGCCCCCAAGATCACCGACGAGCAGATGCAGCGGATGTGCTTCGGCATGATGAACCGCCGCACGCGGGAAATCTTCGACCGGGACGGCGGCTGCGACTTCGCCTACACCGTGGACGTCGACGGCGTGGAGTGGCGGTTCCGCGTCAACGTGCTGCAACAGATGGGGCACATGGGCCTGGTGGCCCGGCGGGTGAACCGCTTCATCCCCGACTTTGAAAACCTCAACCTCCCCCCCGTGCTGGAAAAACTCTGCCAGTACGACCAGGGGATGATCCTGCTGGCCGGGGTGACCGGATCGGGCAAATCGACCACCATCGCCTCCATGCTCAACTGGATCAACCGTCACTACTACAAGCACATCCTCACGCTGGAGGACCCCATCGAGTTCGTCTTCACCGAGGACAAGTGCCTGATCAACCAGCGGGAGATCGGCCTGGACGTGAAGGACTTCTCCATCGGCATGAAGCACGCCGTGCGGGAAGACCCGGACGTGATGCTGGTGGGCGAGATGCGCGACGAGGAGACCTTCATGACGGCCATCCACGCGGCCGAAACCGGCCACCTGGTCTTTGGCACCATCCACGCCTCCAGCGCCCCGAGCACCATCGGCCGCATCCTGGACCTGTTCCCGCAGGAGATGCACCCGGCGCTGCGCAGCGCGATCGCCTTCAACATGAAGGCCATCATCGCCCAAAAGCTGTTGCCCTCGATCGACCCCCGCTTCCCCCGTGTGCCCACCGTGGAGGTGATGATCTTCAATCCCACGGTACGCAAGCTGATCCTGGAGGAGCAGGACGACAAGCTGGCCGATGCGATCCGCATGGGCCGCAACGAGGGGATGCAGGACTTCACCATGAGCCTGACCGACCTGGTGCAACGCCAGTTGGTCGATATGAAGGTGGCCCTGGAGGTGGCCCCCAACAAGGACGCCCTCAAGATGGCCCTCAAGGGGATCAACGTCTCCCAGCCCGGGATTCTCTAAAAAGTCCACGCCACAAGCGATGTGCCCGAACTGGGAAAATCCGCCTTTTGGCACTCTCTGCTAGCAGATGCAGAGGCTTGGAGGCGTGGAGACTTGGAGGCTTGAGGGAGGTACGTGTTTAGCATGCCAGCACAAGTTGGGTGCTTTCAGAGCAGAAAAGTTGATTTTTGTCCGGCGAGCCCCGGGCTTCAGCCCGGGGAGAGCCAAGAAACGCATTCGGTTGTTTTTCTCCGCCAGCTAAACCCAACTTCCCCCGGCCGGTTCAACGCAACTGCCCGGTAACACAAAAGTCCCTGCAAAAGAAACCGCAAAATGTAGTCATGTATTTTACGTAGATTACCCCTTGACAAGCAGTTATTTGCTGATACAGTGTCGGTATGTACATCGCCAAAATACCCAACCGAAACTCCCGGCCGGCCTACCTGCTTCGCGAAAGCTACCGCGAAGGCGGAAA
>JALSGI010000504.1 GCA_026982835.1 Planctomycetota bacterium
GCACGGCGAACACCTGGGCGGTGTCGCGGTACAAGTCGGCCCGCTTGATCTCCTCCACCACGATCGCGTCGGCCTCGCGGAGCCTGGCCAGCCGGGCCTCGGTCACCTCGCCCAGGCAGCGCACGGCCAGACCCGGCCCGGGGAACGGGTGGCGCCAGACAATCTCCTCGGGCAGTCCCAGCTCCAGCCCCAGCCGCCGCACCTCGTCCTTGAACAGGTCGCGCAGCGGCTCAATCAGTTCAAAGCCCAGCACCTCCGGCAGCCCGCCCACGTTGTGGTGCAGCTTGATGGTGGCGGCGGGTCCGTCGCGGGCCGCGCCGCTTTCGATCACATCGGGGTAGAGCGTCCCTTGGGCCAGGAACCGCACCCCGGGAATCTTGGCCGCCTCCTGGCGGAAGCAGTCGATGAAGGCCCGGCCGATCCGGGAGCGCTTTTCCTGCGGATCGGTCACTCCCTGCAGCAGCTCCAGGAAGCGATCCTTGGCCCGAACCACGTGCAGGTCGGTCTTGAAGTGGCGGGTGAACTGCTCGATGACTACTTCGACCTCCCCTTTGCGCATCAGCCCGTGATCCACCAGGATACAGGAGAGCTGCTCCCCGATGGCCCGATAAAGCAACGCCGCCACCACCGAGGAATCCACTCCGCCGGAAAGCCCGCAGATGACCCGCGACGAACCCACCCGGCGGCGAATCTGCTGGATGGTCTGTTGGGCAAAATCGCCCAGTTGCCAAGTGCCCCGACAGCCGCAAATGCGATAAAGAAAATTGCCCAGCATCTTGCGGCCCATCGGCGTGTGCGTCACCTCCGGGTGGAATTGCAGGCCATAGACGGGGCGATGGCGGTGTTTGACGGCGGCCACGGGGCAGGTGCGGGTGCGGGCCAGGGGGAGGAACACCTCGGGCACCTGGGCCACCTGGTCGCCGTGGCTCATCCACACGTCGGTCTCTTCCGGCACGCCGTGGAACAGCTCGTTGGAGTGCAGGATGCGGCAGTGGGCCGGGCCGTATTCCCGGGCCTGCACCGGACGCACCGCTCCGCCCAACGCCTCCACCACCAACTGCATCCCGTAGCAGATGCCCAGGATAGGAATGTCCAGCTCGAACACCCCGGGATCGGGCTTGGGGGCCCCCGGTTCATAGACGCTGGCCGGGCCGCCGGAGAAGATGAGCCCTTGCGGGGCCAGTTGGCCGATCCGCTCGGCCGGCAAGTCGTGACGCACAATCTGGCAATACACATGGTGTTCCCGAACCCGGCGGGCGATCAACTGCGCGTACTGCGAGCCGAAGTCCAGCACCAGCACCCGCTGCTGGGTCAGGCCCTTGGGGGCCGCGTCGGGTTGGGACAACGTGCTGCTCAACGCTCGGGCCTCAGCGAAGGAAAGCCACAACTGTTCCCGTTCTCCGGCGAAAAGACGAACCCATTCGGGGAAAACCCTCCATTTTAACCCTTCTGGGGGTTTTGCCAATTGCCCCGGCGCGTTTTATTGGGAGCAAACTCACCGCCAAACAGACGAGGGCCCCCCCCGATGCGTACCCCCATCCGCGTGCCCGAGCTGGGCATCGAGCAACCGATCCGGCTCACTTTGTGGCTGGTCCCCCCCGGGGCACGCGTGATGGAGGGGGAGCGGATCGTGGAGCTGCTCTGCGGTCCGGCGGTGGTGGATGTGCCGGCTCCGGCCCAAGGGGTGCTGGAACAGATCCTCGTGCCCGAAGACCACCCGGTGCAGGTGGGCCAGGTGGTGGGCTGGCTGGCCGTGGAGGGGTAACAAAAGCCAGTGCGAATTCTCGTATCCGCCCGGCCGCAAGCGATGCTCGACTGTCGGCGTGCGGCGTGCGCCGTCTTGGGTCTTGGGTCTTGGGTCGTGGGTCTTGGGAGGGTGCTTCCGCACCGGGGTGAGAACAAACGTCAACTTGCACAACCAGGAGCCCCCCGCGTAAGCGGGGGGAGAAGCCGTGTGGGCTTGCGGCCTGCGCCGTGCGTCTTGCGCCGGAGCTTCCGCTCCGAAGTGAGAACAAACGCTAATTCTTGCAACCGGCGAGCCGCGGACTTCAGCTGGCGGAGGGCTTGGGGGCTTGGAGGCGTGGAGGCTTGGGGGGATGAAGGAGCCCCGCACGTCAGTGCGGGGAGGCGGCAGGGCCGCAGCCACTGGGAGCTTCCGCTCCGGTGCAAGAATCGGCTTGCGGCCTGCGCCGTGCGTCTTGCGCCGGAGCTTCCGCTCCGAAGTGAGAACAAACGCTAATTCTTGCAACCGGCGAGCCGCCAGCTTCAGCTGGCGGAGGGCTTGGGGGCTTGGAGGCGTGGAGGCTTGGGGGGATGAAGGAGCCCCGCACGTCAGTGCGGGGAGGCGGCAGGGCCGCAGCCA
>JALSGI010000505.1 GCA_026982835.1 Planctomycetota bacterium
CATCAGTGCAAAACTCCTGCCCACCGCTTGCCTTGGGCTTGGTCTATGGTCAAGGCTGCATCCGCCACCTGGGAGCTGACCAGGCGGCGGAGGCAATGAACCAAAGGGCTCTCTGAGTCGCGCAGGTCCAGGACCTGGCACCCGGCCGCGCGGAGCTGCTGCAGGACCGGACGCACATCCTCGACGTTGGACGTGGCCCACAGGGCCACCTTGTCGGGACCCTGACAGATTAGGATCTGAAGGGGGTCGATGACCAGCGCCACCGGGTACATCACAGCACCTCCTGGGATTCAACAACCCATCTCGCCATCTGGCCGTACCGGCCGGGGAGAAGGTGGGCCAGGCCGGAACGCTCCAGAAATGTGAGCCCGGCCACAAAGTCGGACCAACTAACCCTGCCGCGGTCGATCTCGACCAGGAACTCCCCCACCGTCCAGGGAAGCCCCGGGATTTGTCTCAGGGCCTCCTCGCCCAGCGCACGACGTACGACGTACCACGTGCGCCGGCGCGCATACCAGGCCGGGCTAGGCGCCACCGTCGGACGCCTCCAGGTAGCCGCTCTCCGGCTCCGGCCTGCGCATCCAGGACGCGCCGCAGTAGCGGCACCGATACCACCAGCCGCGCCCGTAGGGCCAGCTCTCGACCTGTGACTCCAGGTGCTGGTGCCCGCAGAACGGACACTCAACCACATGCTCTTCGCTCATCGTAGCGCCCCCCTCTCGTATCGTACAGTATACTATAGTTCGTCGTGCGTCGTACGTCAACCAACCCCGGAGCCGCGCCGCCACTCCTGCACGCGCTTCTCCGGCTCAGCGGCCTGCCAGCGGGCCGCTTCCCGCACGGCCCACAAGCGCAGCATCCCACCTCCGGGGGCCCGTGTGCGGGGCATCTGCACGGCGTGCCGGCGCAGCCAGGTGCGCGCCTTGCCCGCCTCCGCTGGGCCGAAATGGGACCTCAGAGCGTCCCGGAGCTGCTCCCAGGTGACCAAGTCCGCCTCCAGCGGGTAGGCTCGATCTTCCAGCGCCTGAGCTAGCCAAAGCTCCACCTCGGTCATGCTCGCCTCGATGGCAGCCTCCTTCGCCAGAGTCCGCGGCGGGTCCCACCGGTGCCGCTCGAACCCGGACAGGTCCAGGTGCAGCAGCTCCCATAGCAGCGCGGCCGGACCGTCCCCCTTAGCCCAACTCCACAGCCGATCGTAGTAGGACCAGTCACGCTTCTGGGCGTGGCAGAAGTAGACCCAGTAACGGCGGTCGTCCTTGTCCAGGTGCGCCGCATCGTCGAAATTTGAAAAAAGCAAGAAATTAGTATGGTTAGGTGCAGTGTAAGGGCGCCGATACTTCCCGTTGATCGAAACCACCGGCTCCGTGATCAGCGCCTTCAGCTCGTTCATGCTGTCCCACCGGCCGGACAGGCGGAACTCTTCGCACAGGGCGAGTTGCGTATGCTCCAGCCAGTCAGTATAGGGGCTCTGCAAGATCGCGTTGGTGACCATGGTTACATTGTGCTGGCCCAGCATCCGGCGGAGCAGGTCACCGAAGAAGCTCTTTCCGATCCCTTGCCCGCCGGCGACAAGGACCGCATGCCCCACCCGCTCCCCAGGATGTTGTACCACCCAAGCCAGCCAGGAAAGGAAGTGCGCCCGGGCCTCGGGTTCGGGAAACAGGTACTCTAAATGCTCCAAGAATGGGCCCACGTCCCCTTTCCGGGGCTCCACCGCGGGCGGCCGCCACAGGTTCAGCAGCATGTCCCCGTCCTGTTCGAACAGGGCCGGCCGGCCGGGCTCGTAGACCACCGCCGGCACCCGGACCGTGTCCGGGCTCTTCAACCAGGCGGTCGCTAGGGTCATCTGGCCGCCGCGCCGCCGGCCCGGGGCGCGGTAGGGCTGGCAGTAGGCGTTCTTGAACCCCTCCATCCGCAGCCGCTTCCCCTGCCGAAGATCATAAACCTCGTTGTCCGCTACCAGCAGCACGTACCGCCCTTGGAGCTCCCGCAGTTGCTCGTCCTCGGGCGAATCGGCGCCCCCCTCAGACCCCTGTCCGCTCTGGGCGGTATCGACCCCATCCTGGTCCCCTTGGGGCCCTTCTGGGATCAGGTCCGCGCCCTCTTGGCCCCGGGCGCTGCGCTCCCACCAGGACAGCGCGCTGGCCAAGAGCTGCTCCACCTCGGCCGGCGGTAGGGGGCGAACACACCTTTCCGAGTTGGCCCGCTTGACCGCCCGGGCCACCGCCCGTTCGGAGCTGCCTCGGGCCAGCAAGCTGCAAGCGTACCGGTAGAGGGTGTCGTTCCTCTCCCCGCGCCGAATCTCGTCCGGCAAAACGAACGGCTCACCCCCGCTGAGGTCCAGCGAGTCAAGCGCATG
>JALSGI010000506.1 GCA_026982835.1 Planctomycetota bacterium
TCCGTCGGGGCGGCGGCCTTCCAGGATCAGGTCGCGCACCACCCGCTTTTCCAGGTCGTGCCAGGCGGAGTTGAAGCGGGCCGGGTCGATGGCGTCTTCGGCCTCGGGATCGGGGATGAACTGGGCCAGGGCCTTTTCCTTCACCGCTTCCACGGCTTCGCGGCGGGCTTGCTTGCCCTCGGTTTGCTTGGCCGTTTTCAGCTCGTCGTAGAACGCTTCCTTGAGCCGGTCGTACAGGTCGTCCGGCTCCGGCTCGGGCCACTGGGGTTGTTCCACGCCGGAGCGGGCCACCAGTTCTTCCTGCATTTCGCAGAGGATGCGGATCAGGCGATGGGCTTCTTCGATGGCCTCCACCATGCGATCCTCGGGCAACTGGCGGGCGAAGCCTTCGATCATCAGCACCGCTTCCTGGTTGCCCGAAACCACCAGGTCCAGCTCGCTTTTCTCCAGGTCGCTGTGGGTGGGGAAGGGGATCCACTGGCCGTCGATCAGTCCCAGCCGGACCGAGGCGACGGGACCTTGGAACGGGATCGGCGCCAGGCACAACGCCGCCGAGCCGCCGTTCATGGCCAGCACGTCGGAGTCGTTTTCCCGGTCGCTGGCCAGCACGATGGCCAGCACTTGCACTTCGTCGCGGTACCAGTCGGGGAACAGGGGGCGGATGGGCCGGTCCATCAGCCGGGAGGTGAGGGTTTCCTTTTGCGTGGGACGGCCTTCCCGCTTGATGAACCCCCCGGGAAACTTCCCCGCCGCGGCGGTTCGCTCGCGGTAATCGCAAGTCAAGGGGAAGAAGTCGATTCCCGGTCGAGGCGGGCCGCTGGTGGCCGCACAAAGAACAACCGTTTCCCCGTACTGGACCAGACAACTGCCACCGGCTTGCTTGGCCAGCTCGCCGGTTTCCATGGAAAAGACGCTGGCCCCGATCTGACGCTCGACTCGGACTTTCAAGGTTCTACCTTCCTTCCAACCTGTGCGACTTCAGCCGGAGGAAGGTAACTGGGAAATGCGTTTCGGGGACGAGGGAACTCCGGTGGCCCGGCACTTCAGCGCAGATGCTGCGCCCCCGGGGCCAAGCCACGGCCTACTTCCGCAGGCCCAGGCGGCGCAGAATCTCCAGATACCGATCCGGATCGGTTCGCTTCAGATAATCCAGCAACCGACGCCGACGACTCACCAGCCCAAACAAACCGCGACGACTGTGAAAGTCTTTCTTGTGCGTCTTGAAGTGCTGCGTCAGCTCGTTGATCCGGTGCGTGAGGATGGCAATCTGCACCTCGGGCGAACCCGTGTCGTTCGGGTCGCGCTGAAACTGCTTGATCAACTCCTGCTTTTTCTCTTTGGTGATCATCGTGCCGCGGTGTTCCCTGTGCTGGCCCTGCAGATCGTGCTGCCCGGGCAGCTACCCTCCAGACTGAAGTCTCCTCGCAAAAAACAAACCCATTTCACCTCGTTACCTTCTCTTCAAGATGTCAGTGTAGCACTCCTGGGGGAGCTTGGCTAGGGGGATGTGCGCTCTGTTTGCCCCTTTTGGTCTTTTTTTTGTGGCTTGCCGGGGCTGACGATTGTACGGCCTGTACGCAGCAGGAGCAAAAGAGCGAATCGGGGGGAAGCGCGGGACCGAAGGGGACAAGGGAGCGTCCTGTTTTTGCCTCCGACGGCTCTCGCTTGCTTCTTTTGCTTCAGGATGGACTGCCATGCCCTGCCACGGACTGCTGCGGCTGACGCTGGGTTGGTCCCTGATGGGTGCGGCGTTGCTGGCCTCGCTGTCCCCGGCAACAGCCCAAGCCGCATGGCCCGGAAGAAACCCAAGCGAGGCCAAGCAAGCACATGTTCCACAAGTACAAGCGAAAAAAGAAGTTGCGCTGCATGGCCCAGAGGAATCAGGCGGACTCGGGCCGATGATCTTTCCGGCGGTGAAGCCCCCCAGACAAGCAAAAAACTTTCCTCAAATTAACTATTCCGCCAAGCTTACGCCCTCAGAACCCCCAGCAGAACAGGAACAGGAGAGTGCCTGGCCCGGGCGGAGTGGCCGCCCCCCAACGACGATCCTCCCCCGGCAGGGATTTGCCTGGCCGGGCAGAAGGAATCCGTCCCCCGGATGGGGAATCGATCCCCAAGTCCTCCAGAAGCCGCGTCCCGGGCATCCGGTCGCTGCCACACCTGGACAAGGGGAGCCTCGCTGGCAGGAACAGCTCTCGGCCGGGGGAAAAAACTCCGTGGTTCGCCTCCCCCAGACAAAAAAACCCGCCGCGGCACACCCGCAGAAAAGAGCCCCGGACACCCGAGGAGAAGCCGGACCCCCGAGCTTCCACCTGCAGCGGCTGTTGCAGCCGCTGGTGGAGCAGGCAGTG
>JALSGI010000507.1 GCA_026982835.1 Planctomycetota bacterium
CGGCTCGCGGGTGGCCGTGCTGGGCGGGGTGGCCGCTTTCCCCGAAGAGCCGATGAGCGGCGTGGCCATGGTGATCGACGTCTCCAAACGCCGCGAAGCCGAACAACGCCTCCAGGAGAGCGAACAGAAGTTCCGCACCCTGGTGGAGAACATCCCGGGGGTGGTCTATCTGTGCAGGAACGACGCCCGCTACAGCATGCTGTTTCTCAACGACGCGGTGGAGAAACTCACCGGCTACCCGGCCCGTCAGTTCCTGGAAGACCGCCTCTCTTTCGTCGAGCTCTACCATCCCGAAGATGCCGCCTGGATCCCCCAGGAAGTGGATCGTTGCGTGGCCCAGCGCAAGCCGTTCCAGCTGCTGTATCGCATCCGGCACCGCGACGGCCGCTGGCGATGGATCGAAGAACACGGTCAGGGGGTCTATGACCGGCACGGCAGGCTGCAGTATCTGGAAGGGACTCTGTTCGATGTGACCCGCCGCAAGGAGGCCGAGGAACAGCTGCGGCGCTCCCGCGACCAGGCCGAAAAACTGGTCCAACAGCGCACCGCGGAACTACAAAACACGGTGCGCCAATTGCAGCAGCAGATGGCCCGCCGCGAACAGGCCGAACGCATGCTGCGACGCGTGATCGAACAACTGGAAGAGGATCGCAAGCTGGTCAGCTACGAGATCCACGACGGCGTGATCCCCTACATCACCGGGGCGCTGATGCGGCTGGAGGCCTGGGCGGCCCGGCAAGAAAACGGCCAACCCGAGCCCTTGCTGGACGAAGTGTTCCAGTTGCTCCGCTCCGCGGTGACCGAGGCGCGGCAGTTGATCTCGGGACTGCGGCCGCCGGTGCTGGACGATCAGGGCCTGGTGGCGGCCATCGGCTACCTGATCCACGAACATCCCACCCTGGCTGCCCAGGCCACCTTCGAGCATCGCTTGAACCACGACCGGCTCCCCCCGCCGATGGAAACCGGCGTGTTCCGCATCGTGCAGGAGGCCTTGAACAACGTGGCCAAGCACAGCGGCAGCGATCGGGTGCTGGTGCGACTGGTGGAAGAACAAGGGCAACTGCTGGTCCAGGTGCAGGACTGGGGGCGGGGGTTCGATCCGGCCCGGGGAGGCGGTGGCGGCCACGGGCTGCGAGGCATGCGGGAGCGGGCCAACCTGCTGGGCGGCCGCCTGGAAGTGCTCAGCCGACCCGGACAGGGAACCACCGTCCGCGTCTGGCTCCCGCTGCAAGGGACCGAAACCGAAGAGGTGTGGTCCCGAGTGCCCTCCTAGCGGGCCTCCATGCGGCCCGAACGCGGTCCTCTTCCCCATCCGTTGCTCTCATGGCAGAAGGACTTCCTCGGTGATCTCCCGCATCACAGGTCGCTTGCTCCGCTGGAGCGAAGATTGGGTGGAGCTGGAAGTAGGCCCCCTGTGCTACCAGGTGCTGGTGCCCGAATCCACCCGCGTACGCATCCAGCAACGCCAGGGGGAGCAAATCACGCTCTATACGCTGCAATACCTCGAAGGCAACCCGGCCCAGGGCCGCTTGCAGCCGCGCCTGTTGGGCTTTACCAGCGAGGCGGAGCGGGAGTTCTTCGACTTGTTCTGCTCGGTCGATGGCGTGGGAGCCCGCAAGGCCCTGCGGGCGATGAGCCGCCCGGTGAAAGACATCGCCACGGCCATCGCCGAAAAAGATCCCAAGTGGCTTACCTCCCTGCCCGGAATCGGAGCCTCCACGGCCGATCGCATCGTGGCCAAGCTGCACCGCAAGATGGCCCGCTTCGCCCTGCTGGTCTCCACCGGGGAACAGCTCGATATGGACCAGCAACAGCGCGACCTGGCCCTTGAGGGCCTGGAGGCCCTGGTGTCCCTGGGCCACAGCGAAAGCGAAGCCCGCCGCCTGGTGCAAAAGGCCCTCAGCGCCCGCCGCAAACCGAAGACGGTGGATGATCTGCTGCTGCTGGTCTATCAGCAGCAAAAGCCGTAGAGCCTGCGGATCCGGCGTGTGCCGGTGCGGCCGCACCGGAGGTCTTGGGTCACGGGACTTGGAACTATGAGCCTCGCACGTCAGTGTGTGGGTCTTGGGCCGTGGGTCGTGGGTCTTGAGGATATAGAGCCCCGCACGTTAGTGCGGGGAGAAACAGCATCGGCTTGCGCCGTGCGCTGTTGCGCTGGAGCTTCCGCTCCGCGGCAAGAAAGAGGAAAAAGCGCAATTCTTGCAATCGGCGAGCCGCCGGCTTCGTACGTGTTTAGCGTGCTATCAATGATTATTGTGTTTGTGCTGGAGGAGCTCCCTTGTGAGAAAGCGCCCAACAAAACCAATACTCTTTTCCACTCCAGCGGCTCGGCCGTGACCTCGCCCTC
>JALSGI010000508.1 GCA_026982835.1 Planctomycetota bacterium
CGGCCCTCCTGAGCCGACCCAGCGGGCCGTCCAGTCCAGCAGCACTTCCAGGGGCGGCTCGGGCAGCCCGAACAGCCCGTGGCAACGCGAAGCATCGGCCACCAGGGACTCGAGGCCCTCGGGCTGTTGGAACTGGACAGGCTTACCGAGCCTTTGGGCCAACTGCTCGGCCAGCCAGCGCACCGGGAGGCGTTGGGGGCCGGTCAGGTTGAGCACCTTGGCCTGGCCTTCCCGGGCGTGTTCCAGCAGCCGCAGCAGCACCGCGTTGGCATAGCCCTGCCACACCAGGTTCACTTCCGGCACGGCCAGCGGCACCTTCTGGCCTTGGAGGATCATTCGGGCCAGGTCCACCAGCACCCCGTAACGCAGCTCCACCGCGTAGTTGAGCCGCACCAGGTGGACGCCCATTCCACAGGTGGCCGCCAGGTGGCGTAGCACCTGCTCGCGGCCCCAAACCGTCACGGCGTACTCGCCCCGGGGCTGCGGCTCGGTCTGCTCCGTGGCGGCCGGCTCCCCGAGGCGCACAAAGGGATAGACGTTGCCGCTGCTGAGGGCCACCACGCGCCGGGGCCGCAAGTACCGCAGTTTTTCCACCAGACAGACGTTCCGCACCCAGTAGGTGCCCGGCGGATCGCTGCGGGAAAACTTGTGCCCCACCATCCAGACGACGTTTTCCAGCCGCGGCAGCCGCTCCCAGGCTTCGTCCCTGCTCAAGTCGGCCCGAACCACCTGCACCCCCGCCCGCTCAAGCTCGCCAGCCGCCTGGGCGTCGGAAAACCGGGAGACGGCCACCACGGGTAGCTCCGGCCGCCCGGCCTGCTGGGCCGCCCGGCGTGCCAGCAGGCAAAGCGAAGGGCCCATTTTGCCCCCCGCCCCCAGTACCAGCACCCCTTGCTCCAACCGGGCGAAAAGCTCCACCAGCTCCAGCCCGGGGCGGCTGAGACGTTCCAGCAGCTCGGCTTCGTTTTCCGGATAGGTCAACACTTGGCGGACTTCCGGCACTGCGGGGTACGGTGTGGTCTTGGGGTTTCGTGTGCGCTGGCGATGCGGCCCCATTCTACCAACGCCGGGAGAGCTGCGGTATTTTGAGGGCACGGGGTTTTGATGGCGTTTTTCCTGCGAGGTGTATCATGGATCGTTCGGTCATCCTGGAAAAATACCTGCAGCGCACCCCCACCTCGGCCCGACTGGCCCGCAAGGCCCAGGCAGTTTTCCCCAGCGGCATAACGCACGATGCCCGCTACCTGCGCCCCTATCCCATCTACGTGGTTCGTGCCCAGGGGAGCCGCAAATGGGACGCCGACGGCAATGAGTACGTCGATTACGCCGGGGGGCATGGGGCACTGTTGCTGGGGCACAACGACCCGACCGTGCAGCAGGCCGTGCGCAAGCAGTTGGAGCTGGGCACCCACTACGGGGCATGCCACGAGCTGGAGTTGCGCTGGGGGGAGCTAGTGAAGCGGCTGGTCCCTTGTGCGGAGCTTGTGCGTTTTACCAGCTCGGGCACCGAGGCCACGCTGCTTGCCCTGCGACTGGCCCGGGCCTACACCGGGCGGGAAAAGATCATGCACTTCCAGGGCCACTTTCACGGCTGGCACGATCATGTGGCCTTCGGCGTGCATTCGCACTTCGACGGCTCGCCCACTCCCGGCGTGGTGCGAGGAGTGGCCCAGCAGGTGGTGATGGCCCCGCCGCAGGATGAGCAAACCACGGCTCGCCTGCTGGAACAGCACGCCGAGGAGCTGGCAGCCGTGATCATCGAGCCCACCGGGGCCAGTTGGGGCCAGGTGCCCGTGGTGCCGGAGTTCCTGCACTTTTTGCGGGAAAAAACCCGCCAGCTGGGCATCGTGCTCATCTTCGACGAGGTAATCAGCGGATTTCGCTGTGCCCCGGGCGGAGCCCAGCAGGCCTGGGACGTGGTGCCCGATCTGGCCACGCTGGCCAAGATTCTGGCCGGGGGCTATCCGGGCGGGGCGCTGGTGGGCCGGGCGGAGATCATGCAGGCCCTGGCGTTTTCCGAAAAGCAGCAGCGGGAAAAAATTTCCCATCACGGCACGTTCAACGCCAACCCGGTTTCGGCCGCCGCCGGCGTGGCCTGTCTGGAGCAGGTGGCCACCGGCGCCCCGTGCCAGGCGGCCTCGCGCTACGCCGAGCATCTGCGCCGCGAGATGAACCGTGTGCTGCGGGAGCAAGGCGTGCCGGGCGTGGTCTATGGCACGTTTTCCGGCTTTCACGTGCTGCTGGACCCGCCCGAGCAAGGCATGACCCCCGAGGCGGTGGTGCAGGGACGCTGGACCCACGAGACGATCAAGCTCAAGCGGCGCAAGGAGCTGGACACCTGGTTG
>JALSGI010000509.1 GCA_026982835.1 Planctomycetota bacterium
GTTCCAGGGGAAGCAGCTTGGCCAACTCCTCGCTCAATTCTGACACTTGCTGAGGGTCCACCTGGGCGATTCTCTTTTCCTGGGCCGGAACGGGTTCCAGCGAGCTGGCGGAGCGGGCCAGCCAAAAGCCGGTCCCCGAGGCCAGAGCCACCAGCAACAGCACCACCGCTGCCTGCCAGGGGGACCACAGCCCTTGGATGCGATCTCCCCGAACCAGCGGCACCGCCTCCTCCAGGGGGGATTCCTCTTCCGGGCCCAGCAGCTCTGCCACCAGCCGCAATCCTACCCGAAGCCGATCCCCCTGCGGCTGAACGTGGATCACTTGGGTCCGCACCCAGCCGGCCGGAATTCGCAGCAGCAAGTACTGGTCGGCTCGAACCGGAAACCGCTCCACCAGCACCCCAAACCCGGTGGCCGACTCGTCGATCAAGACCCCGGGCCGGGTTTCCTCCGGACGGCTTTCCAGGGCCACCAGCACTTTCTGCTGGCCGGGAGGCACCTTGCAGCGAAAAGCCTGGCGACGCTCCTGAACCATCGTTCCTGCTCGCTTGTTTGGGGACTCCGCTTCGGGGGAACGGAAACGAGCCCCACTTCCGTTCCGGGCACACTGCCCCTGTTGACATGTAGCTTGCCCGCAGAAAAACATCCCCCGGTTCTCGCCTCCCGGATGCAGAATCCTCCCGGATTTGCCCCTCCCAGGGACCGGTGGTAGGGATGGCACGCAATGTAGGGCGGCCGCGACGGATGCGCGAAAACGAATCTGCAAAAAAAGAGAACGCTGGGTCAACGCCCCGTGTCGAACAAGGAAGGCTGGTCCTGGTAGATCAGGCGGCCTTGCACCACCCGGGCATGCGGCGAGAGCCGATGCAACTGCCGGCGGCCCGGGGCCAGCAGGTGCACCACTTCCACCTGGCGCACCACCAGGGCATCGGCCAGCAGTTGCCGGTGGCAGCGCCACGGCAGGGCTTCGGCACAAAGGATGGCCGTCCGCTGGGCCTGGGCGCAGGTGAGCAACTGTTCCAGCGCCTGCTGAAACGCCGGGGTGTTCATGTGGTCGGCGTAGGCGTTGAAGCCCGGCGTGCGCCAGCCCCGGTTGGGCGAGTCGGCCCGCGGGCGCCCCCGACGCCCGCCCAACTCGGCAAAGTGCCGGTAGTGGATTCCCTGTTGGGCAAGGGCCTGCTGCATGGCCGCGGCGCAAAAATGCGGGAACCGCCGCGAGCCGGGGAAGCGGCGCACGTCGGCCACCAGCTCGATCTCTGCCTCCTGAAGTAGCGCCAGGAACTGCTCCCAGCTACGATGGGAGTGTCCCAGGGTCCAGATGGTCAGCGGGGGAGCGGGGGCCGCATTCATGCCTGGGTTTCCGGCAGAAGCTCTTCCAGGGCGCGGGCGAACTGTTCGTAGGCTTCCCGGCCAAACAGCACGAAGCGCACTTCTTCCAGGCTGCCGCGACGCTGGCCCAGGAAGTCGATCACGGTACGCAGAGCCACGCGGGCGGCTTCCGGCAGCGGGTAGCGATACGCTCCCGTGCTCAGGGAAGGAAAGGCCACCGAGCGGCACTGGTGGTCTCGGGCCAGCTCCAGGCTGCGGCGATACGCCGAGGCGAGCAACTCCGGCTCGCCATGCTGGCCGTCCCGGTACACCGGACCCACGGCGTGAATGACCCAGCGGGCCCGAAGTGCTCCGGCCCCGGTAATCACGGCCGATCCGGTGGGGCAGCCCTGGGGGTACTTGCGGCGGGTCTCTTCCATGATGGCCGGTCCGCCCCGGCGGTGGACCGCCCCGTCCACTCCCCCGCCGCCGGCCAGTCGGCTGTTGGCCGCGTTGACAATGGCATCCACCTCTTGCTGGGTGATGTCGCCTTCCACCAGGCGAAGCACGGCTCCGTGGATGGTCCGCTGCATGGCTCGGTCCTGGGGCCTGAGCAGAGTCCGGCAAAGACAACGCGCTTCTCGCCAGAGGCCCTGCGCCGCGCGCCTTTGACGCAATGCCGCGTCGGCACCAGCTCGGGCCATGGCAGAAGCGATTATACCCCTGTGCCGACCGTCGCGGTAAGGTTCTCTCCAGGGTTTTCGAGCCCAGGGCCGGAGGCAGTTGCCGTGGAACCCAGGAGAAAATTGCCGCAAACGTCCGGAAGGAAAAACTGGAATCCGCCTTTCCGCGCCGCTAATCTGGAAGCGATTCCTCCCGGCAGCGACATGTTTCGTCTTTGCTTCGGGATACCGGTGGCAAATGACCTTCGCGCGACAACAGGAGAAAGCCCCATGGCCAAGCAGCTGTTGGTCGGCGCCGCGGCCAGCAACATCACTCCCCCGCTGGGTACCTCGATCAACGGCGGCATGCTCGAC
>JALSGI010000510.1 GCA_026982835.1 Planctomycetota bacterium
TTGAACTGGACCAGGCGACCACTTACGGGGGCGTAGAGCAGGCTTTCGGCCTTGGAGCTTTCGATTTCGCCGATCTGCTGCCCTTGTTGCACTTCGGCCCCGGCGTCCAGGTGCCAGTCCAAAAAGTAAACGTCCTGAAGCAGCCGCACGGCATAGGCGCTGAAGCCGAACCGCCACCGGCTGGGGGCCTGCTGCTGGGCCCACATGTGGTTGCGGGCGTAGTGGCGATCGGTGGGAAAACGCGCCTCGTACCGGCCCATCCAAAACGTCAGCTCCTCCCGGCTCATGTGTAGCGGATTCCCTGGAACTGAGGCTCAAAAAACGCCGGCAGAAGTCCGTCCACGCGAAGCAGGCCCTCCCGGGTAAGTTGCACGCGATCCTCCTCCAGCACCAGGTAGCCTTGCTGCTGGTACTGTTGCCACACTTCGGCCCAGTGCTCCAGCACGTTCACACCGAACTTTTGCTCGAAGTAGCCGGGCCGGATGTGCCCCAGCTTCAGTTGCAGGATCATCTCCCGCACCAGCAGTTGGTGAGGGCTGGGCCGGTAGGCTCGCCACAGGGGCAGCTCGCCTCGTTCCAACAGCGGCGGCAGGTAGGTTTCCCAGTCGGGCTGGTTCTGGTAGTGCACACCGGAGACATGGCCGAAGCTGGCCACGCCGGCGGCCAGCAGATCGGCCCCATGCCACAGGTGGTCGCGGTACTTGAAGTGGACCCGATCGGCATCCCTCACCAGCGTATAGGCGCTGTTGATCGTGTAGCCGGCCTGCTGCAACTGGTCGATGGCATAACTGACCCAGGCCCGCTTGGTGGGCCAGTCGGGCACGGGGATTTCCACCTGGTTGCCCAACAGGTCGCGAGAGTAGATGGTGTTATAAGGCAGCTCCATCTGGTAAATAGTTACGCTATCCGGGGCCAGCTCCAACGTGCGGCGGATGCAGTCGCGCCAGTTGTCCCAGCTTTCGCCTACCATGCCGGCGATCAGGTCGATGTTCACGTTGGGGAAGTGGGCCTGCTGGATCCACTCCCAGGCGCGGTAGATTTCCGCCGACAGGTGGGCCCGGCCGTTTTCTTCCAGGATGCGGTCGTCGAAGTTCTCCACGCCCAGGCTCAGGCGGGTCACGCCCAGCTCGCGCAGCGCCTTTACCTTGGTCTGGCTCAGCGTGCCGGGTTCGCACTCGAAGGTGACCTCCTCGGCCCCGTCCCAACACAGGTGCTGCTGCAAGCGATCGAACAGCCGCCCCAGTTGCTTGGGGCTGAGGAACGACGGCGTGCCGCCGCCGAAATAAACAAATCGCACCTGGCGGTCCCCCAGCACCCTCTGCCGGCTCAGCAGTTCCAGCTCCTTGGAGAGGGCCTGGACGTAGTTTTCCACCTGCTGGGCGTTCTTGTCGGTATAGACGCGGTAGTAACAGAACTTGCACCGCTTGCGGCAAAAGGGGATGTGCAGGTACAGCCCCAGCGGCACATCGCCCCCGGGGGAAGCCATCGCCTGATGGACCTCGCCCACCAGCTCCGGCTTCCACTGGGAGTAGGGGGGGTAGTTGGAGATGAACACATTCCCCACTTCGGTCTTGGTGCTTTGGGTGGCCATCGGGGGGACTCCTGGGGGGAAGCGAGGCGGGGCGGCCGGAATGCCGCTTCTTTTGCTTCCTCTATTAGAATCGATGGCCTCCGCCTTTGGAAAGTCGCTGCCGGAGCTTTCGCTCTCGGGGCAAGCCTCGGACTTCAGTCCGGGGAGAGACAAGTAAACGCATTTGTTTTGTTTTCCTCCGGGAGCTTACGCTCCCGGCTCGCGGTGGCGTGCAAAAATCGACGTTTATTCTTGCCTATGGCGAGCCCCGGACTTCAGTCCGGGGAGAACCAAAGAAACGCATGCAGTTTATTTTTCTCCGCCAGCTGAAGCTGGCGGCTCGCCGGTTGCAAGAATAAACGCTTTTTCTCGCACTGGTGCGGAAGCACCACCGCAAGACCCAGGACCCAAGACCCAAGACCTCCGGTGCGGAAGCTCCGGCGCAAGCCGCATGCCGCACGGCGCAAGCCGATACTGTTTCTCCCCCCGCTAACGCGGGGGGCTCTTGGTTGTGCAAGTTGACGTTTTTTTTCCGCAACGGAGCGGAAGCTCCCAGTGGCTGCGGCCCTGCCGCTCCCCGCACTAACGTGCGGGGCTCTCTCCGGGAGCTTACGCTCCCGGCTCGCCGTTCAACCGCCGGCTTACGCTGGCGGCTCGCCGGTTGCAAGAATAAACGCTTTTTCTCGCACTGGTGCGGAAGCACCACCGCAAGACCCAGGACCCAAGACCCAAGACCTCCGGTGCGGAAGCTCCGGCGCAAGCCGCATGCCGC
>JALSGI010000511.1 GCA_026982835.1 Planctomycetota bacterium
GGTGCTGGGGGTGGTCATGGTGCCTGGTTCCGGTGGTCTCCGCTCCGCTACGACCACCGGCTACAAGGCTGGCAAGCCTTCGGCTTGCTTTTGATCTAGGAATGCTCCGTCTTGTGCTAGCACGCTAAACACGTACGAAGCTGGCGGCTGGCCAACCGCGTGCTGACGCACGCGGCTCGCCGATACATGAGAACTCGCGTTTGTTCTTGCCCCGGAGCGGAAGCTCCAAGTGGCTGCGGCCCTGCCGCCTCCGCCAGCTGAAGCTGGCGGCTCGCCGTTCAACCGCGAGCTTACGCCTGCGGCTGGCCACGCCTCCCTACAGCAGCTCTTCAATCGGGGTGCCGTAGTTGTTGATCGAGGTGGGCCGCCCAGCGTGATCCACGAAGTGGGTGTCCAGGTTGATGCCCAGGGCCTTGTAGATGGTGGCGATCACATCGGCGGGCTTGAGGGGGCGCTCGGCGGGGAACTCGCCCTTGGGATTGGAGGCTCCCACCACCTGCCCGCCGCGGATGCCGCCCCCGGCCAGCATCACCGACATGACGTTGCCCCAGTGGTCGCGGCCTGCGCCCGCGTTGACCCGCGGCGTGCGGCCAAACTCGCCCATCACGCACACGATCACATCGTCCAGCAAGCCGCGCTGGTCCAGGTCCTCGATCAGGGCGGAGACGGACTGGTCGAAGGTGGGCAGGCGGCTCTTCATGCCCCCTTCGATGTTGGAGTGGTGGTCCCAGCCGCCGTTGTGGATGGCCACGCAGGTGACGCCGGCTTCGACCAGTCGGCGGGCCAGCAGGGCACTTTGTCCATAGACGTGCCGCCCGTAACGGTCGCGGGTGCGGGGGTCTTCGCGGTTGATGTCGAACGCCTCACGTGCCCGGCGGCCGGTGATGATCTCGAAGGCCTTCTGGTTGAACCGATCCACGCCTTCCATCGTGCCGGTGGTGTCGGCTTCCCGGCGGAGCTTGTCCAGCGTGCGCAGCAGCGTGCGGCGATCCTGCAACCGTTCCACCGTGACCCCACTGGGCAGGTTGAGATTGCGGACGCGGAAGTTGGGGCGGTTCGGGTCCCCGTTGACGTCGTAGGGATTGTAGGCCACGCCCAGGTAGGTGGCGCTGAAGTAGCCGGGCCGGATACCCACGGTCATCGCGTAAGGGACAGCCACATACGGCGGCACGCCCGGGGCGTTGGGACCCTTGATCCGCGACACAATGGCCGGGAACGAGGGGAACTTGGGCGTGCGATTGGCTGCCGTGGAGCCCAGGTAGCCGGTGAGCATCCAGTGGGCGGCGGCGAAGTGGTCTCCGTTGTTATGATGCACCGAACGCAGCAGGGCGATGCGATCCATTACGCGGGCATGGCCCACCAGCAGCTCGTTCAGATACACCCCCGGCACGCTGGTTCGCGTCACGCCGAAGGGGCCGCGGTATTCGGCCGGGGCGTCGGGCTTGGGATCGTAGGTTTCCATGTGGGTGGGACCGCCGTCCATCCAGTAAACAATGACGGATTTTTTCCGCTTGCTGGTTCCTGCCTGGGCTTGGGCCCGCAGCAATTCGGCCATGCTCAGGCCCAGCACACCCAGGCCGCCCACCTGGATAAACTCGCGGCGAGTCACTCCGTCGCACCGCCCGAACCGCTTGCCAAAGGGGATGTTCAACATGGCCGGAACTCCAGAATGGGGGGAGGGAGGATTTTTCGAGGCGGGAAAAGTGGACCGGGCCAGGATTCTCCGAAACCAGGAACCCAGGAAAACACGCTTCATTGTTGCCGAAAGAGGCGGAAAAAATCAAGCGTAAATATGCTTTGATGCGTTTTTCCTCCCCCGGCCCCGCCGAAACTTGCTCCGCCGCCCCGATTCGCTACGCTCGAACTTGACGACGCGGATGGACCTCCTTGTCGCCCAAATCTCTTCTCTTGCCGTAGCGCCGTGATCCTGCTGATCGACAATTACGACAGCTTCGTGCACAACCTGGCCCGGTACTTCCGCCGCCTGGGCCAGCAGACGCTCGTGGTGCGCAACGACGCCACCACTCCCCGGGAGATTCTCCGCCAGGGGGTGCAGGCGGTGGTGCTTTCGCCGGGGCCTTGCGGTCCGGAGCAGGCGGGTTGTTCCCTGGAGGTGGTTCGCAGCCTGGCAGGCCGCGTGCCGCTGTTGGGCGTGTGCCTGGGTCACCAGTGCGTGGGGGCGGCCTGGGGGGCCCGGGTGGTTCGCAGCCGCCAGCCCACCCACGGCCGGGCTTCGGCGGTGGAGCACTCGGGGCACTGGCTGTTTGCCGGGGTGGAGAGCCCGTTCCTGGCCGCCCGGTACCATTCCCTGG
>JALSGI010000512.1 GCA_026982835.1 Planctomycetota bacterium
CACGCCAACTTTCGGGCCGCCCAGGGCATCTGCCCGGTGATGAAAAAGCCTCTGCCCCGCAACGCCAAGGGAGCCCCGGTGCAGGGGGAGATGTTCTACGTTTGCTGCCCGGGCTGCCTGCGCAAGATCGCGGCCAATCCGCAAAAGTATCACCAGTGGCTTGAGGGCCAGTACCGCGCCGCGCTGAAAAAGACCGCGTCGCCGCGGTAGGGCTTGGAACTACCAGGCTTGCTCCCTCCTCCTGAGTCCGGTCTCGGCCCGGTACCGGGGCCGGGCTCGCTTTTTGTGAGGAAGCAAGGAGAGAATCCGCCGCGGCCGGGGTCTGGTAGCCGCAGCTTCACGCTTGCTTCTTGGCCGGGGTCTGGAACCCCAGCGGCTGGAACGCCTTGACCTTGAGCACGTCGGTAAACTTCACCGCGGCCACTTCCTGGTAGGGGAGCAGGATCTTGCGGCTGCCCAGCGAGTCGGGATTGGTCCGCTCTAGCAACAGCAGCTGCGGCGAGGCCAGAAAGTGGGAAAAGGGAATCTGCTCCCCGAACCGGGTCACCAGCACGCCGCGGCGAGGCAACTCGGCGGGCCAGGCCAGGAACGTCTTTTGCCACACCGGGGCGGCATCCTGCGGGAGCATTTCCTGCACGGGCACTCCTGGGCCGGAAGCAACAAGCGACATGGCCGATCCCCTTGAGTGTACGTGTTTAGCGTGCCAGCATAAGATGGAGTGTTTCCAAACCAAAAGAGTTGATTTTTGTCCGGCGAGCCCCGGGCTTGGAGCCCGGGGAGAGCCGGATAAGTGCATTGCGCTATTTTTCTCCGCCAGCTGAAGCTGGCGGCTCGCCACTTGCAAGAAAAACGCTTATTCTCTCCTAGCATGGAAGTGCCAAACCAAGTTGATGTGCTAGCTGGCTAAACACGTATCCTTGAGTAGAGTCCATGGTGCGAACAAGTATAGCTTGCCGTTGCGGGCCGAGGTGGAGTGACAAGGCCAGCCACTTTTTCTACACTTTGATCGAAAAGAGACTCCCACTTGCATTTACCGAGAAATAGCCAATGTCGGAATCGTTGTCCGTTTGGGATGGCTGGGCATGGGGGTGCCAACTGGTCGGATGGCTGTGGCTGCGGGAGGTGGATGCCGACACCTGGCAGGAGCTGAACGAGGAGCCGCTGCGCAGTCTTTTCCTCAAGGCCGGCGGCTGGCTCCCCGATTCCTTCGATCCCCAGCAAACCTCCCACTGGGTCCAACGGCTGGCCGAAGAGTACTGCCGGCTGTTTGTGGGGCCGCGGGATCATCGCCCCCTGGTGCAATCCGTCTGGGAGCAACAGCAGTTCCAGGGCGACCCGGCCGCCCAGATGCTCCGGTGGTGGAATCTGCTGGGCTGGGAACCCGAAGTGCGGGGCGTGCAAGTGCCGCCGGACCACCTGGGCTTGCAGTGGCTTACGCTGGGGCACTTCTGTTCGCTGTACGCGGAGGCCAAACGACGGGGCTCCTCCTCCCTGGGCAGTGAGAAAGAACTAATGCAAATGATGGCTACTTTTCTCTGCTTGCATCTGGCCTGGTTTGGACCGGTGTGCCGCTGGGTGGACCAGCAGAGCACCGAACCCTTTTATCGCAAGCTGGCATTAATGACCGGACGGATCCTGATCGGGCTACAAAACGAAGTTCGGAAAGCCTTGCAGTAACCGGGTGCTCCCGCAGGCAGGCTTCCCCCTGCGGGCAAAGGGGTGCCGTGACGCCGCGGAGCAGAGAAGGTACTCTGGAAAAGGGGGGTTGCCCCGGACAAGTGCCGTTTTCCCCAGCCAGCGCCCCCTTCTGCTCCGCCCATCGGGATGATTCGCCGTGGAACTGGACGACGAGCTTTGCCTGTGCTTTCACGTCACCAAGCGGAAGGTGGTGAACTTCATCCGGGTGCACCGCCCTCGCCGGGCCAGCCAGCTGAGCGAATGCTTCGGCGCCGGCACCGGCTGCGGCTGGTGCCGGGAGCTGTTGCGGCGGCTCTACGAGGCCGAAATGCACGGCCACCGGCTGGAGGAGCCTTCCTGGGAAGAACACCGCCGGGGGCGAGTGCAACACATCCGCAGCGGCAAGGGCACCCCGCCCCCCGGGGCCACGCCCGTGGAATGAGCCGCCTTTTTGCCGGGACGGTGGACGATCAATTGGCCTCGATCTGCCCGGCCCAGCGCTTCCGCCGGGCCTGGCGTTGGGCCTGGGTGGGCAAGTAGCCCCAGCGAATGGCAAACCACTCGGCGTAGCGTTCCCGATCGCGCCAGTTGCTGTTGCGCTGGTCGAGCAAGTGGCCCAACTCGTGGATCAGG
>JALSGI010000513.1 GCA_026982835.1 Planctomycetota bacterium
ATCCGCACTCGCGGCGGCACCCGCTTCCATGCCTTCGGGGCTGTCATCCGCAGCTTGCCCAGCCGCAACTGGGTTCCCTCGTCGGCTCGCAGCGTGGACGAACAAACTGCGATTCCCAATCCCACGGCACACAACATCCACACGAGCTGTCGCATGGTGCAACTCTCCCAAAGTAGAAAAGGCGAAAGGAGCCATTAGCCCGACCTCTTTGCCCAAGTTTACCATCCCGCCCCGGGGGGACAACCAAGCCCCCGCGGCCAGAGGCGCAAGAAAGGGCGAGCCGCGGGCGCTGGTTCTTGCAGCCGTGATCTGTTCTCTTGCACCGGAGCGGCAGCTCCGGCGAGCCGCGTGCGTGAGCACGCGGTTGCTACGGTTTGTGGTCGTTGCTACGCCGGCCAACCGCCGGCGTGCGGCGGCTCGCCGGTTGCAAGAATCGACGCTTTTTCTCGCACTGGTGCGGAAGCACCGCCGCAAGACCCAAGACCCACGACCCAAGACCTCTGGAGCGGAAGCTCCGGCGCGGGCAGCGCACGGCGCAAGCCGCAAGCCGGTGCTCGCCACCCGGCGTGGCCGCCTAGGCTTCGCTTGCGGCCAGCTCGCCGGGAGTGCGGCGGTGCTGGATGGCCGCCCCGATAAAATCGCGGAACAGCGGATGGGCCGCCGTGGGCTTGCTCTTGAACTCCGGGTGAAACTGCACGGCCACAAACCACGGGTGCCCTGCCAACTCGACGATCTCCACCAGCCGCCCGTCGGGACTGGTGCCGCTTACCACCAGTCCGTGCTCCTCCAGCCGGCGGCGGTAGTCGTTGTTGAACTCGTAGCGATGCCGGTGGCGTTCGTGGATCAGGGCCTGGCCGTAGGCGTCCCAGGCCCGTGTGCCCGGTTGCAGCACGCAGGGCTGGGCTCCCAGCCGCATGGTGCCCCCCTTGTCGGTGATCTGCTTCTGCTCATCCAGCAGGCAGATGACCGGATGGGGCGTGTCCTTGTGGAACTCGGTGGAATGGGCTCCGGCCAGGTGGGCCACATGCCGGGCAAACTCGATCACCGCGCACTGCATCCCCAGGCAAATGCCCAGGAAAGGAATGCCCCGCTCGCGGGCGAAACGCACCGCTTGCACTTTGCCTTCGATCCCCCGCTCGCCGAATCCGCCGGGCACCAGCACCCCGTCGAATCCCCCCAGCAGCCGCTCGGCCCCCTGGTGTTCCACCTGTTCGCTCTGGATGCGCTGCACGCGCACCTGGGCTCGGTGGGCGATCCCCGCATGGTCCAGCGCCTCGTAGATGGACTTGTAGGCGTCGCGGTGTTCGGCGTACTTGCCCACCACGGCCACGGAGATTTCGTGCTCGGGGTTGCGCAACACGTGCAGCAGCTCTTTCCAGTCTTCCAGTTCCAGCGGGCCGGCCCCTTCCAGGTGCAGCTTGCGGATGATGAGCTCGTCCAGGCGGTTTTGCACCAGGCTCAGCGGCACTTCGTAGATGGAAAAGTCCTTGTCCCGCTCCTCGATCACCGCCTCCACCGGCACATTGCAAAACAGGGCGATCTTCCGCCGCTCGGCCAGGGGAAGCTCCCGGTCGGTACGGCAGACCAGCACGTCCGGCTGAATACCGATCTGCCGCAACTGGCCCACGGAGTGCTGCGTGGGCTTGGTCTTCAGCTCCCCGGCGGCTTTCAGGTAGGGGACCAGCGTCAGGTGGATGTAGAGGCAGTTTTCCTTGCCCACGTCCAAGGCCATCTGGCGGATGGCCTCCAGGAAGGGGAGGCTTTCGATGTCGCCGGCCGTGCCGCCGATCTCGGTGATCACCACGTCCACCTCGTCGGTGGCCAGCTTGCGAATGACGCTTTTGATCTCGTCGGTCACATGGGGGATCACCTGCACCGTCTTGCCCAAAAACTCGCCCCGGCGCTCCTTGTTGATCACCGCCTGGTAGATCTGGCCGGTGGTGTAGTTGCTGTCGCGGGTAAGGGGGGAGTTGGTGAACCGCTCGTAGTGGCCCAGGTCCAGGTCCGTCTCGCTACCATCGTCCAGCACATAGACCTCGCCGTGCTGGTAGGGGCTCATCGTGCCCGGATCGACGTTGATATAAGGGTCCAACTTCTGCATCCGCACGCACAGCCCCCGCCGCTCCAGCAGCATGCCGATCGACGCGCTGGTGAGCCCCTTGCCCAGCGAGCTGACCACCCCGCCGGTGACGAAAATGAACTTGGTCATGGTGCCCTCGCGGTAAACAAAATCGGCCCGGAACTCTTGCTGTTCCGGGCACGCAATTTCGACAGTCGGTTCCGCCACCCCCCAGGAT
>JALSGI010000514.1 GCA_026982835.1 Planctomycetota bacterium
GCGCCAATCGGCGCCTGTTCTTGCATCGGAGCGGAAGCTCCGGGAGGGCGAACCTCCTGGTGAGCCGCAGGTTCACCGTGCGCGTTGTTTTCCACAAACGCATTCTGTTCCTGCTAGGTGCGGAAGCACCACATCTGGCATCCCCATGCTAGCTGGCGAAACACGTACAAAGCTCGGGGCTCGCCAAAAAAGCTAAACGCCACCCACCGTGCACATCGGCTAGCATGCGGTTTGAGTTACACTCCCAGCAGGCGCTCCAGGTCCTGGAAGAACCGGGGGTAGGTTTTTTCCACGCAGCCGGGGTCCAGAATCTGCACGCCCGGAATACAAAGCGCCGCCACCGCAAAGCTCATGGCCATGCGGTGATCGTTGTAGGTGGCCACCTGGGCCGGGCGTGGCTCCGTCGGCGGGGTGATCCGCAGCCCGTCGGGCAGCTCCTCCACCGCGGCGCCCAGTTTGCGCAGCTCGGCGGCCACGGCAGCGATGCGGTCGGTTTCCTTGTGCCGGATGTGCTCCACGCCGGTGATGGTGGTCGTTCCGCGGGCGAAGAGGGCCACGGCGGCCAGGGTGGGCACGGTGTCGCTGATGGGGTTCATGTCGGCCCGGATGCCTCGCAGCGGCCCGCCCGAGACGCTCACCCGCTGCGGTTCCCAGCGCACACGGCAGCCCATCCGCTCCAGCAGATCCACAAACCGCACGTCCCCTTGCAGGCTGTCGCGGCCAAGGCCCTCCACAGTCACTCGCCCCCCGGTCACTGCCGCGGCGGCAAAAAAGTAACTGGCCGCCGAAGCGTCCGGCTCCACCTGGTAGTGCCCGGGCCGATACGACTGGGGGGGGATGACGAACCGGGAAAGTCCTTCCCGCTGCACCGAAACGCCGAATTGCTCCATCACCCGTAGCGTCATCTCCACGTAGGGCCGGGACACCAGTTCCCCCTGCACGCGGAGCGTCACTTGCCCCTGGGCCGCCGGAGCGGCCATCAACAGGCCGCTTAAAAACTGGCTGGAGATGTTGCCCTGCACGGTGGCCTCCCCGCCGGGAAGCCCCGAGGCAATCACTTCCACCGGCGGAAAGCCTTCCTGAGTGCGGACCTGGGCGCCGAGCTGGTTCAGGGCCAGGGCCAGGTGCCCGATGGGACGCTTGCGCATCCGCGGAATCCCGTCCAGGCGGAATCGCCCCCGGGGAGCCACGGTGAGCATGGCCGTCAGAAACCGGATCGTGGTGCCGCTGTTGGCCACGAACAGCTCCCGCGGCTCCTGCTGCGGCAGGCGCCAGCCCTGGGGGCCGGGGCTTTCCACCTCCAGCACCCCCTCCGGTTGCCACCGCGTGCGCACGCCCAGCTGTTCCAGCGCGGCGATCATCACCTGGGTGTCTTCGCTGTCCAGGGCTCCGGCCAGTTGCGAAGTCCCCCGGGCCAACGCCGCGCATACCAACGCCCGGTTGGTGATGCTCTTGGAACCCGGCGGGCGGATCGTGCCTCGCACGGGTCCCGGGGGGCGAATGGTCCAGGCGGAACTCATCAGCAGGGGCGCGTTTCTCAGGCGTAGCAAAACTCAGTAGCAAAACTCAAATACGCAGCATCGCTTCTTCCGGCCCATCATACCCCGGCGAAAGCTCCGGCGGCAGGGATCCTTGCTGTCAGAAAACAAACCCGAAGCCAGGAACAGGCCAAGGACCTGCTACCCAGAGGACGGCTCTGTGGGGAAAATCGTTGGCACGGTTCCCGGCGACGGTCATAATCCGGGCAGGGCTTCGGGTGGTTTGTTTTTTTTCGGCGGCCCCTGGGGCTGCCTTACTTTGCTGCATGAAAGGCTCCCTTGTGTCTGGTTTCACGCCCTGGATGCTTCGCGGCCGACTGATGGGCATGATGTTCCTGCAGTACTTCGTCCAGGGGGCCTATCTGCCCATCATCTCGGTTTACCTGGAAGAGAGCCTGGGATTTACCGCGGGCCAGTTGGGTTATTTTGCCGCGGCACTTTCGCTGGGGCCGCTGGTGTCGGCCCTGCTGTTGGGCCAGTTGGCCGACCGGCACTTTCGCCTGGAGCGGCTGCTGGGCGTGGTCCACTTGCTGGCCGCAGCGGTGATGCTGCTGTTGGCCTTTCAGCGGCCGCTGCTGGAGGCGCTTTGGGGCACGGGGCCGCAGAGGCCCTGGCTGCTTTCGCCCTCGGGGCAGTTTGCACTGGTGGTGAGCCTGGGCCTGATTTATTCGGTCCTCTACACGCCCACGATGATGCTCACCAACGCGCTGGCCTTTCATCATCTGAAGTTCCAGCAGCGGGAGTTTCCCACCGTGCGG
>JALSGI010000515.1 GCA_026982835.1 Planctomycetota bacterium
AGCAGCGCGGCTATGCCCGGGCGATCAACCGCCGCAAGTACGGCTACCGGGAACTTTTGGCCTTGCTGGCCCCGCCGCAGGGAGCCCCGCGGCTGGTGTTGGAAGGGTTCCGCCGGTTGCTTGCCGTGCGGGGCAAGCAGCGGGCGTTTTCGCCTTGGGCCACGCAGCGCGTGCTGGAGGGGACGCCGGAGAGCGTACTGGCCCTGCTTCGCCGTTGTGAGGAAAGCGGCCAGCAGGCGTTGGTGGCGGCCAACTTTTCGGCCCATCCGGCCCGGCTGGAACTTCCTCGACCCCGAGGCGAGCCGTGGCGCGATATGCTTTCCGGCCGCAGCGTGCCCGGTTCGCTTGAGCTGGAAGGGTTCGGCTTTTGCTATTTGGACCAGGGACCGCCTGCGGCGTAGGGATTCTCGATAACTGCCGGCAGAGAACATGCAGCCTTCGGATACAACTTCTCCCGTGGTAGCTGAAGTGCTGGCCGTGGGCGACGAGCTGACAAGCGGCCAGTGCGTGGATACCAACTCCGCCTGGCTCAGCCGCCGCTTGACGGCCCTGGGGCTGCGTGTGGCCTGGCACACCACGGCCGGGGACCAGTTGCCCGAGCTAGAGCAAGCCCTGCGCACCGCAGCCAGTCGAGCCCAGGTGGTAGTGCTCACCGGGGGGCTTGGCCCCACTGAAGACGACCTGACCCGGCAAGCCCTGGCCCAGGCGGCCGGGGTGGAGTTGGAGTTTCGGCCCGAGCTGTGGGAGCACATCCGGGAGCTTTTCCGCCGCCGGGGCCGCTCGGTGCCGGAGCAAAACCGCCAACAGGCGCTGCTGCCCCGGGGAGCAGGGCCCCTGCACAACCCCCAAGGCACCGCCCCCGGCATTGCCATGCCCTTGCCGGGGCAAGAAGGCCCGGCCGCCTGGGTGTTCGCCCTGCCGGGCGTTCCGGCCGAAATGCACCAGATGTGGCCGCAGGTGGAACAGGAGCTACGTCGGCAGGGGCTGGCCCAAGGCGTGGTGGTGGAGCGGGCCGTGCGCGTTTTCGGCCCCGGGGAGAGCGACTTGCAACAGCGCTTGCCCGGGCTCTTTGCCCGAGGCGGCAACCCGCAGGTGGGGATCACCGTTTCCGGGGCGGTGATGACGCTTCGGATCACCGCCCGCGGGACGAGCCAGCAGGAGTGCCAGCGGCGGATCGAGCCGGTGTGGCAGCAGATTCACCAGGTGTTGGGCGAGCAGATTTTCGGCTATGACCAGGACGAGCTGCAACACGCCGTGGCCCGACTGCTCCACCGGCAGCAGCTCCGCCTGGCCACGCTGGAATGGGGCACGCAGGGGCGGCTGGCCTGCTGGATGAGCCAGGTGCCCCAGGCCCAGCAGGTTTTCCACGGCGGGCAGGTGTTCTCTTGCTGGCCGCCGGAAGCAACATGGTTTGCGGGGGCCAGGGAGCCTTTACCGCAGGGGGCAACCGACGAAAAGGTGCTGGCTTGGGCGGCACGCGCGGCCCGGGACCAACTGGGCCGCGAGGTGCTGGTGCTGGCCACGGGGCCCTTTCCGCCGGAAGATGCCCCAGACGATCCCCGCCGCCAGGTGCGTTTTGCCCTGGCATGGCGCGGGGGAGTGGAGCTTTGGCGTCGGCGTTACACGGGGCACCCGCAGGTGCGGCGGGTGCGAGCGGCCCGGCAGGCGCTAGACGCCCTGCGGCGCTGGCTGCTTGGGGGAGGCGCGTCCCGCACGTGATTGCGACGAAGGAAACCCCGCGCGGCCCCGGGCGTTGCATTCCGCCCGGAGGCTGCGTACCCTCGAAGTGAAGGGCCGGTTTCCGCAAGCAGGAACCAGCGCCGGCCCGGTGCTCGTGGTGCCCCGTTTGGCCCTCGCCTGCGAATGTTCCGGCGAGGGTTTGTTGCTTTCCCCCTGGTGAGGAGCCCCCATCGGTGAACGAATCCGCCCCGGTGATGCCCGATTTCGACAAGGGCGGCGGGCTGCTGCCCGTGGTGGCCCAGGACGCCCAAACCGGCCAGGTGCTCATGCTGGCCTACATGAACCGCGAGGCGTTCCAGGAGACGGTGTCCACGGGCCGGGCCGTCTATTACAGCCGCAGCCGCAATCGCCTGTGGCGCAAAGGCGAAGAAAGCGGCCACGTGCAGCAGGTGCAGGCCATCTACATCGACTGCGACGCCGACACCATCCTGCTCAAAGTGCATCAGGTGGGCGGGGCCGCCTGCCACGAGGGTTATGCCAGTTGCTTTTTCCGCCGCTGGACCCCCCAGGGGGTGCAGGTGGAAGGGGAACGCGTGTTCGATCCCAAAGAGG
>JALSGI010000516.1 GCA_026982835.1 Planctomycetota bacterium
CCGCACCCGCGTGGACTGGCTGGGCCAGCTGCACCACCTGGTCCGCCTGCTGAATGAACAACAACCCCGGCAAGCCTACCTGGCCCAGCTGCGGGTGTTGCCGGTGGGCAGCTCTCCCGACGGTCCGGCGGCCCGCGTGCAGGGAACCGGCTTTGCCGCTTCCCGCGGTGTGGTGCTTCGGCTCTACCAGCGCTTGGCCGAGGAGGGCTACCGGGTGCATCCGCGAGCCGTGGTCCCCGGGGCCGAGCCGGGGCGGTTCTCCTGGCGGTTCGAGCTGGACCTGGAAGTGCCTTCGTCGATGGCTAGCGCCTCTTCGGCCAGCTCTTCCCAACAGCCATCCCCAAGCAAACAAGCCGCCGGTTCCTGAACTGGACCGGCCGCCCGATAAAACCATGCAAAAACGCGAAAAAATCCTGGCCGTCATTGCTGCGGTGCTGGTGGGAGGCACCTGGGGCCTGCCGCGGCTGTATCAGTGGGTCTATGGGCCCGTGCTGGATCGGCAGCAACGGCTGGCCACTTTGCAGCAGCAACGAAGCCAGCGGCTCCAGCAAGCCGGCTCGGTGAACCAGGCTGCCCGGCAACTGGCCCTCTGGCGCCGCCGCTCCCTGCCGCCGGACGCCCTGGACGCCCAACGACTCTACCAGGAATGGCTCACCGAGATTGCCCTGCTGTGCGGGTGGGACAGTCCCCGCATAAGCCCCGGACGCCGGCTGCAACGCGGCAAGGTTTACACGGCCGTGCAAGTGACGCTGGAAGCCACGGTGTCGCTGGAGCGGCTGTGCCGCTTTTTGGATCTGTTCCATCGCGTGGAGCTGGCCCAACGGGTGGCCGCCTTGCGCGTGCAGCGCAGCCAGGACGGCTCCGAGCTTCAAGTATCGCTTACGGCCGAAGGGCTCTGCCTGGCCGACGCCCCCCAACGCAAGCGCCTGTTTGCCGAAACCCAGCTTGCCGCTCCGTTCTCCTCCAGCGGCTCGGAACAATCGTTGGCAGTGACCTCCGGCCAAGGTTTCCCCGAGCAGGGGCCGTTTTATGTGCGAATCGAACACGAACTGCTGCTTGTAACCGAAGTCCAAAAAAACCGCTGGAAAGTGCAAGGAGCGCAGCTTGGCACCCGGGCCGCATCGCACCCGCAAGGAGCCTTGGTCCAACATGTGCCCCTGGGGCAAGAGGAGCCACAGCAGCGAAGCCGCCTGTTGGAAGAGCTGGTTCGCACGGGGCCGTTTTCGCCTCCTCCGCCACCGCAGGGAAACGCCCCGCCCCCGCAGCAGTCCGCCCCCAGCGACGATCCGGCCGCTCGAGTGCGGTTTATCGCTTCGGTGAGTAAAAACGATGTGCCGGAAGCCTGGCTCTACGACGCCGCCACCGGCCAGCGCAGCGTGCTCACAGCCGGAGACAAGCTAGCCCAGGGGCCGGTGCAGGGCCGCGTGCTGGAAGTGCGTCGCGATGCCCTGGTGGTGCAAAACGAGCAGGGCACCTGGTTTTTGCCCCTGGGTAGCACGCTTGCCCAGTGGCAGCAGGTGGCTTCGCCGTCCGGCGGGGAGCAGCCCCCTTCCCGAAGCAGCGCATTGCCACTAGTGGCTCCGGAGCCGGAAAGACCTTCTACATGAAAACGAGCCACTTCGCCAGTGAATAGAGCCTGCCGGGCGGTCGGACTCCATCATACGGCTCTCCCCCGGCTGAAGCCGGGGGCTCGTCAAGTCTCATCCTGCATTCAGAAGAGACCAGGCCTTGGTTGGAGATTCCGACGTTGACCCCGTAAAGAACGCCCCCTTCGGCAGATTTGCCGAGCAGGCTTTTACGAAGCGGCAACCGCCGCCGGAGCGGCCTGGGGGGGTTCGTCGAGCAATTCGTAAAAGACGTTTCGCCGCCGCGGCTCGTAGCCGGCCTGGCGGATGGCATCGCGGATCTGTTCCAACGTCAGGTGATAGACCGTGCCGGCGGCCGAGACGACGTTCTCCTCGATCATCAGCGAGCCCATGTCGTTGGCCCCGTAAAACAGGGCCAACTGCCCCACCTTGAGACCCTGCGTGACCCAACTGGACTGGATATTGGGCACGTTGTCCAGGTAGAGCCGGGCCACGGCCTGGGTTTTGAGATACTCGTGGGCTCCGGCCTTGGGCACGTGGCTCATTTGGGTATTTTCCGGCTGGAAGGTCCAGCAGATGAAGGCGGTGAACCCGCCGGTTTCGTCCTGCAAGCGGCGGATTTGTTCCAGGTGCTCGATGCGGTCGGCCAGGGTTTCCACGTGGGCGAACATCATGGTGGCCGTGCCCCGGCCGCCCAGCAGGT
>JALSGI010000517.1 GCA_026982835.1 Planctomycetota bacterium
TGGTGGGCGGCATCGCCCAGGTGGCCTGCAAGCTCGGGTGGTATCCTTCGCAGAGGCATCCCCTGGTCTTGGAACACGGCGAACTCCCCCACGGGAAACTGCTGCTGCTGGATGATCTGGACCGACAGCTAGGCCGAAAGGAGCTTTCCCCGGAACAGACAATGCAGCTGCTGGACCTTTGCCCCCGGGTGCTGCTGACCACCACCAGGCCGCCGCGGCGGCTCAGGATGCCGCCCCCCCTGCTGGATCGGCTGCAACAGCTGGCCTCGCTGGAGTTGCAGGACCCCGGTCCAAGCACCCGCTACCTGTTGCTTTGCCACTTCGCCCGGCGGCACAACATCTCCCTGCCGGAAAGGCATGCGCGACGCTTGGCCAGGCAATGGGCGTTGCCGGCCGGGATGCTGGAGACCCAACTGCTAAACCTGGCCCAAGGGTTCGTCCCCCAGCCGCAGGCCCTCTCTCCGGCACCTTCTCCCCTTTCGGGCAATGCCCGCCAGCAAGTGCTACAGGTGGCCCGGACCACCGCCAAGTTCTACCGGCTTGCACTCCACCAGCTTCGCGGCAGCTCCCGCCAACGCCGGGTGGTTCATGCCCGACGGATGGCCATGTTTCTTAGTCGCCGTCACCTCTCGGCCACACTGGACCAGATCGGTCAGGTCCTCGGGGGCAAGGATCATACCACGGTGCTCTATCACTGCCGCCAGTTCCAGCAACAGCTGCGGCGCGATGCCCAGGCACGCTACGAACTTCGCCAGTTGGAGCGGCTGCTGGGATTCCAAAAAACGCAGGACCTGGCCGCCGGGTGACAGGAGACCGAAACCAGCCTGTCGGCTCTTTGTCGAGATCCTTTTCCCGGATCGTAGAAAAGTCGGGAGTCCCCCTTCCCGAGAGCTATCTATCGATGGAAAGCCTACTAATTCCAGCAGAAAATCGATAACTTGCGAACACTTTTTTCACACCCGGACCGTCGAGCCTCCTTGCGGATCCTCCTGCGAAGGCTCCGATTCCCGCACGCCGCTTCCGGAAGAATCCGCCGCAGAGTTCCCCAGGACGCTTCCCTTTTCCTACAACAACCATTAACAAGATAGGGTAGTAATCTGCCCGGGCTGTCCCGTTTCATTGCGCGAGGAGAACGAACATGAAGTTTTCGTGTCCCCGGGAGCCTTTCCTGGAAGCCTTGCAGTCGGCCGCCTCGGTCGCCGCCTCGCGGAGCCCCAAGCCCGTGTTGCAAAAAGTCAAGTTGGAGGTCGGCTCGGAGGCGGCTTTCCTGCTGGCCACGGACCTGGAGTTGGGTATCCGCATCCGCCTGCCCGATGTGGATGTAAACACTCCCGGGGAGGTGATGCTTCCTCCGGCGCAGCTAGGGCAAATTCTGCGGGAGGCCCGCGATGAGCAATTCGCCCTGGAGTCCACAGACCAGGGGGCGCGGCTGCGGCTGGCCAACGCCGAGTTTCAGCTGCTGGGCGAGGACCCGGAGGAGTTCCCCCCCGTAGCCCAGTTCGAGGCCGATAGTTGCTACGCGGTGGAAAGCGAGGCCTACGCGGAGCTAGTACGCCGCACGGCGTTTGCCGCCGACAGCGAAAGCATCCGGCAGGCCCTTTCGGGAGTGCTTTGGGAGCTGGAGGACGACCAGCTGGTGGCCGTAGCCACCGACGGGCGCCGCCTGGCCAAAAAAGAAGCCCCGGTGCAGCGGGCCGGCACCCCGGCCGCCTGGCCCCAGGATGTTATTGTTCCCCCGCGGTTTTTGCAACTGACCGAGCGCCTGGCCGGTGGCGAAGGCCAGGTGGAGTTCTACGTGGAGAGCAACCACATCCACGTGCGGCTGGCTGCGGTTTCGATGCATGCCCGACTGCTGGAAGGACGGTTTCCCAAGTGGCGGGACGTGTTCCCTAGCCGCTCCGACGCCCGCAAGACCGAGCTAGTGGCCGGCCCGCTGGGAGCCGCCCTGCGGCAGGCCGCGGCGCTGCTGGGCCCGGACGATCGCGGGGTGCTGTGGCAGTTCGACTCCGGCGAGCTGGTTATTTCGGGCCAGGGAGTCGAGGTGGGACAAGGCCAGGTTCGGCTGCCGGTGGCCTGGGAAGGCGAAAAGCTGGTCATCCGGCTTAATCCCAAGTACGTGCTCGACTTCCTGCGGGTGCTTTCGCCGGAGACGAGCCTGACGGTTTACTTCCACTCTTCCGATGCTCCCGTTTTGATCGAAACCGAGGATGGATCCAGCTATGTCATCATGCCGATGGCTTTGTAAGAGCGAAGTCGACGTCCGGATAACAAGGAAACCTGCGTGATGCGTTCCGGTGGTGCGACAAGGGGGCGGGGGCCTGTTTCGATTGCCCGCGTCGTCTCGGAATTGACCATACGGCGGGGATTGGGGCGCGTGGGCACCGTCGAACAGTTCCGCCGGACCTGGGAGCAACTGGTGGGGGTGGAGTTGGCTTCGCAGTGCCGGGTGGCGAGTCTTTCCCGCGGCGTGCTGGAAGTGGTCGTTTCCAGCTCGGTAGTGCTTCAGGAGCTGGCCTTCCGCAAGGGGGAACTCCTTCAGGCCATGCAGTCCCGGGTGCCGGGAAAGGCGATCCGGGACATTCGCTTCCGTATCGGCACGCTGGACTGAGCCGAGGGGCCCGTGGCGGTAAGCTTCCGCAGAAGCAGGTGCAGGTGGTCGGATATGAAGGGTTCCCCTGGCGTCGATCTTTCCGTTTCGTTGGGGCCGGTCCGGCTGCCCAATCCGGTGCTGGTGGCCTCCGGCACGTTTGGCCACGCCGGGGAGATGAGCCGGTGGGTCGATCTGGGGCGGCTGGGCGGCATTGTGCCTAAGACGGTCACACGCAAGCCCCGCCGCGGAAACCGCCCCCAGCGGACCGTGGAGACGGCCTCGGGGATGCTCAACTCCATCGGGCTGGACAACGAGGGGATCGACTATTTCCTGGCCCACCAGTTGCCCGAGCTGCTGGCCACCGGGGCTCCGGTCATCGTGAGCGTGGCCGGGGAGAACGAGCAGGACTTCGTGCAGCTGGCCGCCCGGGTGGCCCAGGTGGAGCAGATCGCTGCCGTAGAGCTGAACATCTCTTGCCCCAATGTGGCCCACGGAGTGGACTTTGCCACCGATGCCCAACTGTGCCATCGCGTGGTGTCCCAGGTGCGTCGGGCGTGCCACAAGCCGCTGTGGGTGAAGCTAAGCCCCAACGTGACCGACATCCGCCCGGTGGCCGAGGCGGCCCAGCGAGCCGGGGCCGACGCGCTGACGCTTATCAACACCTGCGTGGGCATGGCTGTGGATTGGCGGCGGCGTCGGCCGGTGCTGGGCTCGGTGACCGGGGGGCTGAGCGGCCCGGCCATCAAGCCGATCGCCCTGGCCGCGGTCTATCGGGCCAGGCAGGCGGTGGAGATTCCGCTGGTGGGTGTAGGGGGGATCGCCACGGTGGACGACGTGCTGGAGTTCCTGGTCACGGGAGCCTCGGCGGTGCAGGTGGGCACGGCCAACTTCTTCCGGCCCCGGGTGACGATGGAGCTGCTGGAACAGCTCCCCCAGAGGCTGCAAGAGGCCGGTTGCACCCGGGTGGAGCAGATCGTGGGCACTTTGCAGGTGGAATGAGCCGTGGACTTGGCGATCCGCGGTTCCCGGCGGCGTTGACCCCGGCCAAGCAGCCCAGCTACTCTGATAGGGAGAAAACCAGCCAGCCGCAGGAGGAGCCTTCCCCGGCGGCGCAGGTGCCGCTGGCCGAGGAGGTTCCCCCCCGGCGTTTTTCACTGGGATGCCATGACGATGGAGCCTCTTGCGGCACCAACTTCGGCCCACTCGCAGCAGCGGCCCGGCTACTTTGTGCGATATGGGGCAATGGGTCAGCTGGGGGTGTTTTTTGCCTCGCAGGAGGCCGAGTTTTCCCGCGGCACCCAGGTGGTGGTGCGTTCGGTCCGGGGCTTGGAATGTGGCCAGGTGCTTGCTCCCTGCCAGGAAGCGGATGCGGAGGGAGCAAGCGGCCACGGGGAGATTCTCCGCCGGATGAGCGTGGAAGATCACCTGCTGCTGGCCCGCACCCAACAGCGCCGCACCCAGGCGCTGCGTCGCTGCGAGGCACTGCTAGAGCAGCACGGCGTGCCGGATGTGCTGATCGACGCCGAATACTTGCTGGACGGCAACACGCTGGTGTTTTACTTCCTGGGTGAAACTTCGCCCCGGCTGAAGGAGTTGCTGGGGGAGCTGGCCTGCGAGTTCGAGGCCCAGGTGCGATTCCAAGATTTCTTGCACGCCGCCGAAGTGGGCTGCGGTCCGGAGTGCGGTACCGAGCGTGCCGGGGGATGCACCAGTTGCCACCAGGGATGCGCGTTGGCTGCGGCGTGTCCCGGCAGTGCCTTGCCAAAGTCCCCACCACGATCTGGAGACAACGGAAAAAGCCCTCCCGGGTGATCCCAGCCGACGAGTTTCATGCGGCCTGGGTCCTGGGGGCCCGGGGGAGGCGGACAACGAAGCGAGCTCCCTGGCCCGGCCCGGCACTGAACGCTTCCACCCGGCCCCCCCAGCCGGCTACGATCCGATGCACCAGGAACAATCCCAGTCCCGTCCCCTGGCGACCGCGCCGCTGGGTGAAGAAGGGCTCGAACAGCCGGGGCACGCTCTCCGCGGCGATACCGCAGCCGGTGTCCTCCACCACCAGTAGCAGCTCCTCTTCCTCGCGGAACAAGTGCACCTGGACCCGGTCTTCCGGACCGGTGGCCTGCAGGGCATTGGCCACCAGGTTCATCACCACTTGCTTCCAGGCTCCCGGGTCCACCGGGGCGGCCAGCTGCGGGTCCAGCTCCAAGTGGACGCGCCGCTGCCGATCGGGGACCAGTTGCAGCACCACGGCCACGGCCTGCTCCACCAGGGGGGCCAGGGGGATTGCTTCCTGGGGAGGTTGCTGGCCTGGGGCGGCAGGCTCCAGCAGCTTCTGCACGATCCGGTGGCAACGGGCCGCCTCGGCCGGGATCAGCTCCAGGTAGCGATGCACCTGGAGAAGACAGTCCCGAGGCACCGGGTTTCCCTGGTGCGGTTGCAAGCGGCGCTGGAGCGACTCGGCGCTGATGGCAATCGAGGCCAGGGGGTTGTTCAGCTCGTGCGACACCCCGGCGGCGAGCATGCCGATACCGGCCAGGCGATCGCTGCGGCCGGCCTGCTGTACCAGCCGCTGCACCTTCTGCTCCAGCTCCCGTTCCACCTGGCAGAACCGCTCGGCCACCAGGTTCAAGGCGGCGGCCAGTTGGGCCAGTTCGTCCCTGCGGGGCAGGGAGAGCCGGTACTGGTAGCGTCCGGCGGCCAGGCGTTGGGCTCCGCGTAGCAATTGTTGCAGGGGATGGACCAACTCGCGCCAGCTCCCCCAGATCAAACCCGCAAACACCACCAGCGTGCAGACGGTGCCCAGGGTCGCCAGCAGGAAGAAGGTCCGCCAGCGACGGTGCATCCGCTGGGTAAAGCCCAGCACGTCCCGCCGCAACAAGTGCGGCAGCTTGATCGCCTGGGACTGTAGCTGGTGGATCTCCGCTTCCAGGGTTTGCACGTCCAGGGCGTCCTGCCGATGGGCGTCCAGGGGCAGCTTTTGCAGCCGCTGCAACGCCCGCTGGATGGCCCACAGGGTTTGTTGTTCCTCCTGGCTGCCACCGATGCCGAAGCTGCTTTGGGCCATGCGGTCCACGTGACGCCGGTAGCGATTCAGGTCCTCCTGCACCTGCAACAGCAGCCGCAGAAACCGCAGTTGCAGCCGCTGGCGTTCCTGGAGGGCCAGTTCTCCCGGGTCCAGCTGGCTGACGGTCCGCAGTCCGGCCACCGTCACCCGCAGGTCGTTCACTGAATGGATCAAGGCCGAGGCGCGGCGAAATGCGTCCATCCGCGAAAGGCTCTTGACCAGCGAACGGTACGCGTACAGCCCGTAAAGGCTGATCCCGCTAAGACCCAGCAGGGCCACGGCCAGCCAGAGCATGGCCCACACCAAACGCCTCCTCAACGAAGCACCACCGGGCGTGCGGTTGGATGGCATGGGTTGCTCCCCCAGGGTGGGAAGAACGGAACAAAGGGCGCGGTGGAAGCGGCTCCTCCCGCAGGTCATTGGCGAGTGTGCCGGGGATCGTCCCGGGCGGCCACAGGCAGCGGGATCGGCGGCACCTGGGGCTGGTAGCGCAGGCGGGGGATGATCGTCAGCACCTCGATGTGGTCCACGTTGGAAGGCTCCCGTTCCCGCTTGCCGTAACAGGGCATGGCGAACTGTTCCCAGGCCACGATGCGGAACTTTTCCTGCAATTGGGCTCGCCAGCGGCGGTACAACTGGTGATCGAACGGGATGTTGCCCGGGCGATAAACCACGATGCGCATGGGGCGCTGCTGGCTGAGCTGATCCCAGCGCGCCGCCTCGCCCCGATGGTGCCGGGGAGAGTAGATCGCCTGGTTACACAGGTACATGGCCGTCCAGTTCAGCGTGCTGGTGCGCTGGGGGATGAACGGGTTGCCCATGTCGCGGATGCTGCAAACCACTTCCCCTTGATACTGCGCCGCTTTCCAGAACCAGCGGGCAAAGTCGCGATGCTGGCGATCGGTGGTGTTTTTGTAGGGGAAGCAGAAGTCGCGGGCCATGCTGCCCACGGCGATGGCGGCCAAGGCGGCGGTGGCCAGGTGCAGGTTCCAAGTGGTCCACTTTTTGAGCGAAAGCATGCGCACCAACGCGGCGGCTCCCAGACCCATCACCAGGCACATCATGGGCACCGCGTACTGGGAAAACTTCACATGCCCCCCGTACGGATAGCGGCGCAGCAGGGCCGCGGTGAAATGCAGCGCCAGGGGCACCACCGCCAGCCACAGCAGCGTGCCTTGCTTGCGCCGCAGCAGCACGCCCAGCCCCAGCAGCCACAGCAAAAAACTGAACGAACTGCCGCCGTTGCCCCCGCCCACGGGAACGGCCATCAGGTCGCCCACGTGGGTCAGGCCCAGCCAGCGGAAAAACGCGCCCCACTCCCGTGGCGGCAAGGCGTAGTGCCAGTACTGGACCATCCACTGCAGCTCCGCTTCGGTCTGCTTGCCTGCGGCCAGCCACAACACCGCGGCAAACGAACCCACCAGCAGCAGGTTGTAAGCTCCCCAGAGCAACCAGCTGCGCAGCTCCCCCTGTCGCAGCAACACCCATCCCAGGGCCACGCTCACCCCTCCGGCCACGAACACGCTGGGATAAGAGAGGAGCAAAGCCACCGGAACCAGGGCCACCAGCGCGGCCAGCCAGAACGGGCGGCGATCATAAAGCCACTGGACCAGCAACACCACCAGCACCAGGCCCACCAGCAGGTCCGAGGCGTACTGCTTGGCCTCGGCCGCATAGCGGATGCCCGGGTAGGAGACGGCAAACAGGGCCACGGCCATCACCCGCGGCCAGCCTTGCAGCAGCCTGGCCGCCAGGTGGTAAAACAGCGCCATGCTGCCCAAGGAACACAAAAACGGAAACAACCGCAGCGACCACTCGTGAAAACCCAGCAGCTTCACCGCCGCCAGCTCCACGGCCAGGAAGCCCACCGGGGCCACCTGGTGGTAATCCAGCGGCTGGAGCAAGTCGGCAAACGACATGCCCAGAAAATTGGCGCACAGGAACGCTTCATCGTCCCAAAGGGGAAAGCACAGCAGGAAGCGCACCGCCCGGGCAGCCAGCCCCAGGCCCAGCAAAAACCAAAGCCACCGCTGCAAGGTCTGCTGCGGCAGGCCGGGGTTCGGGTCGGCCAGGGGTTTCCAGCGCGTGGTTTCGGCAGAGGGTCGTTCGCTCTTCTTGCTCATCTTGTGGCATCCTTGCTGGCCGCAGCAGCAGGCCGGGGGGTTCAGTGCCGCTGCGGCGAGGAGCCGGCCCTCAAGGCCCGGCGTGCCTCCCCCGGCTCCATCCCACGCAGGCAATCCAGCACGGTGGCGAACTTGGCCTTGTGGCTTTCAAACCCGAACAAATCCAGCTCGCGGATGGCGTCCTCGGCGTCCCACCCCTGGTAGCGAATGCGGTACATGGCCACGGCCACCCCCGTGCGATGCACGCCCCCGTTGCAGTGCACCAGCACCGGCTGTTGCTCGGCCCGCTCAAAGACCGACCAAAGCGCGCTGAGGTCGTAGGGGGCCGGGACCGGACCCGCAGGGCCCGGCACCCCGCACATGGTCCACACATCCCCCACGGGAAGCTCCAAGTACTGCACCCCCAGGCGGCGGCAAAGTTCGGCTTCTTCCGGATAAGGATCGCCCAGGTTGACCACCACGCGAATGTTCCGCTTGCGGATTTCCTGGGCCAGCACCTCCGGGGGCAACCGCCCGCTGCGATACACCGCCCCCAGCTGCACCGGCAAGACCGGATGGGGGGATTCTTCGGCAGAGAGCCAGAACCATGCCCCGGCCCCTGCGGCTGCAGCTAGCACTGCCAGCACGGCGATCCGTCGCGCGTTGGGGTGCCTCATCAGCAAGACCTTTCCGCCTGGTGGCTTCCGAACCGGGGCGTATTCTAGGGGGTGTGCCCCCGGGGAACCAGATCGGTTTTGCGTACCGATTCAGCGTGCTATCAAGGATCGAATGCTTTGAAGAGGCGCACGGGTGAGTGAACGCCCAACAAATTTATACTTTCGCGGCGGGCTCGTTGGGCCGCTTTCTTGCATCGGAGCGAAAGCTCCGGCGCAATAGCGCACGGCGCAAGCCGATACTGCTCCTCCCCGCACTGACGTGCGGTACGTGTTTAGCCAGCTAGCAGCCGGAAGACCGACGCCGCAGGCGTCGCAGCTCCTGTAGCCGGTGGTCGCCAGACCCCCGGAAGGCAGCGTTTTTCCTTGTCCTTGAGCATCCCGAAGGGATGCCAGAGGGAGGAACCGCTGGCTGTTTCTGGCACCCCTGCCGGGGTGCTGGGTGGGGTAATGGCCGTCGCTTTCCGGTGGTCTCCGCTTCGCTACGACCACCGGCTACAGGGCTGGCAAGCCTTCGGCTTGCTTTTTGCTCTGGGGGCGCTTTGTCTTAATGCTAGCACGCTAAACACGTACCCGACTTCAGTCGGCGGAGAGCCCAAGAGAACGGCGAGCCGGCACCGTAAGCTTGCAGAGAACAGCATGGCTACACCCACGACGAAAGCAAAAAATTTGCTTGACATCGCCCGCCCGGAATCGCTAGTTTTACTTCTACCTGGGTCAGAACACATTTCAGGGGCACTTTTGAGCATCACATCTTAGGGAGCAGGCATCATGCTGGCGTTCTTCCTAGAGAGTCTGGTCAATTGGGGTGGATAGCCAAGCGAGGCCGTCTGCGTAAATCATCCCGCCGCCTGGGTTACGGCTTGGAGCCCTTGGAACAGCGAGTGCTGCTTTTTGGCGATCTGCCCCAGCCGGTGGACGACACCCAGCCCATGATGCAATCGGTGCAACAGGAAGTGGCCCCGCCGACGCTGGTGCTGGATTGCTCCGCAGTGGAGGAAGAAGAACCGCCAGCCGGATCGTGTGCATGTGGTGGGACGGATGTCTCCTGCCAGGAGGTTCCGCCGGAGGTTTGGGAAGCCGTGGGCCAGGCCCCGCAACTGATCGCCCCTGCTTCGGATCCCGGCCCCCTGGGCGATCCGGCGGAGATTTTCAACCTGGCCGACCTGCTCCTCTGGCCTGGACAAGAGCCGTCCGGTTCGCCGTCCCTGGGAGCTGGTTCCGGCGGCGGGGGCCAAGGGAGCCAGCAGCAGGATGTCCCGTCAAGCGGGGGTGGCGGCAGCGGCCAGGACCAGCAGGGCGATCCCGGCTCGCCCACTCCCTTGCCCCAGCAGCCATCCGGGCAACGCCCTCCGGACCTGCTACTTCAACCCGGCCCCCAGCAACAAAAAGGGATCCGCTTCACGGGAAGAAAGGCGGATGTGCAGAAGGCCTACGAGCTGCTGGCCAAGCTGAAACAAACCGCCCCGCCGCAGATCAAAACGCTCCTGGCGGAGATGGAGAGAGAAGGTGTGGTGATTCGTGTGGTGGCAAGAGACAGCAGGGTTTTGGGCGGTTCCTATGCACTATCCACAATCGATATTGCTGATCTGCTCAAACTTCCGGAAAAAGGCCCCGCTCGGACTCGTACTAGTGCCCTTTTACACGAACTAGTTGAACAATATTATAAGCAGAAAAACAAGTGGAGAGGACTTCAAGGATATGAACGTCTCCACCAAATGGCATTGGGCATAGAGGGGTTATACCTCAACAGCCGGTTTGATTCGCAAAAAGATATAGAGAAGGTAGAGAAAAATGGACGGTTAGTACGATGGGTTGTGGATGTTATCTGGATTCATAATGGAACTAAATATCGGCAGCGTTCCACTATTATTTTTGGAAATGTGCAACAAGTTATCACGCAGCGAGTTCGATAAAAAGAAAACCCGCCAAATAAGGGAAACGCATTATGGATATGATGGCTCTTTTTGCAATTTTGATCATGACCATTCCGGAAGGACCTTCCCCGTATTATAAAGAGCTGCACAGCGTGGATAACCAGATAATTTTTTGGGATGGCACTCTCTTCGGCTGGGTGCCTCTCGTGGACAAGGAGATAGAAGAAAAGTACAGAAAGTTTACCCGCGATCCGCTGTTTTACCTGGCACTTTATGATCTGCTGCAGGACGAGAAGCGGTTTGCTATTGCCCATGTGTTGTTAACCCGCTTTGTCAAGCGAGTTCCCGGCGTGGACTTCGGCGAAAAAGTGCCCAGCCACTGGTTCGGCCTGAGACTCGCTGTAGGGGCCGACGGCAAAGTGTATTATCCCCATCCGCAGCGGCAAATGCGTTTCTTGAGGGCCTATTGGAAGCGCGTGCTGCGGGAAAACAAGTTGCTTCCATGATCGCTTGTGATGGTGTGCAGTTTTCCAACATATGCTCCGGGATTTACTCGTAACCGTTTTGCTCCTTGGCGTTCTGCCGGAAGTCCAAGACGACTTCTGGGAAAAAGTCGACCACTCCGCGCTTCGTTGGGATGGGTGTTATTTCGGACTGCAAGTAGAAATCGACAAATCGCTCTTGGAAAGGTGTCGCCGGTTGACGGATGATCCCCACTTGAAAACAAGGCTTTTGCTGATGTTGGGAGACGAAAAGACCTTTGCCGTGGCGCATGTTCTGCTGGCCCTTTGCGTGGAGAAACGCGCCACGATCAGCAACCGCGCAGATCGCTGGTACGGGCTCAAAGTGAACATAGCGGCAAACGGCGCGGTAAGTTATCCCAACCCCCGGGAACAAATGAAACGCTTGCAGAAATACTGGCGAAAAGTTCTTTCTGAAAACTCGTCAAAGAAAAAGTAACCGTAAACTTTAAATAACCTCCTGCTTGCACGCGCTTTACGGGGGAAACAGCCGTGACTTTCTCGGCTTTGCTGCTGGCGTTTGCTTTGCCTCTGCCGGAGAAACTGTTCCCGTATCACAAAGAGCTTCGCGCCGTAGATAATCGCGTGATTCGCTGGGACCATCAGTTTATCGGGCTGATTCCTTTTGTCGACAAGAAGATACTAGAGAAGTATCAAAAGTTTACGGATGATCCCAGATTTTATCAGGCACTTTACGACCTTCTTTCCGACGAAAAACGGTTTGCCATCGCCCATGTTATGTTGACGTTCTATGTGGAGCGAGCGCCGATTGTGGATCGCGGCGGCAAGATAATAGATCACTGGTACGGGTTAGTTGTTTCAGGCGAGCCTAATGAAATGTATCCGAACCCGCAGCGGCAAATGCGTTTCTTGAGGGCCTATTGGAAGCGCGTGCTGCGGGAAAACAAGTTGCTGCCGTGAGCACGAAACGCCGGTGGCTTGCACTGGTGCGAAGTCTTGGGTCTTGGGTGAGCCGCGGCTTCAGCCGCCCGGAGAGCCAAGAAAAAACGCATGTCGATTTTCTCCGCCGACTGAAGTCGGCGGCTCGCCGCACCTCCCGTGGCTGAAGCTGCGGGCTCGCCGATTTGCGAGAAGAAACGTTTTTTCTTGCATCGGAGCGGAAGCACCGGCGCACCGGCGCACGGCGCAAGTCGCAAGCCGATTCGCCGTTCTCCCCGCACTGACGTGCGGGGCTCTGACCCCCAAGCCCCCCCTGCGCGTTTCGATTTCCCCGGCGAGGTGCTAGCATACTACTAAAGGAACGCCTGTCCCTGTTCCTCTCCCCCAGTAGCAAGGCCCCCTGGCAATGGAGCGTCTTTTGATTCGCAAGTGGCTCGCAGTTGGTTGGCCTGCGGTGCTGGCCTTGTCCGGGCTGTTGTTGCTGGGGGTGGCCCTGGGCGGCTGCGGGCACAGGGAACGGCCGCGTCCCCAGGCCAAGGTGCCGCCGCCGCGGCCGGGGCGTTCGGCCCGGGTGGGCCCCCGGCAGCGCAAGCCTCCGGCCCGACCCGGCTCCCAATCGCAGGACCCTGCCCCCGGGACAAAGCCGTCCCGGAAATCCCCCCCGGCGAAGAATCGCCCCCCGAAAGAAAACCTTCCCTATGAAAAAGGCGGCCGCCTGCCGGGCGACTTGAGCGATCTGCTTACCCCCGGGGAAGAGACGCCGCAGCGAGAAACTCCACTCCCCAAATCCGCTCAGCAGGTGCTCCAGCGAGTGGACATGCAGCGGGTCCGTGCCGCGGGGATTCGCCGCCTGGAGGGCCGCCGCCTGGTGCTGTTTACCGACCTGCCGCCGCGGCCGGAGGTGGAAGAGCTTCCGCGGGTGTTCGACGCGGCGTTTCCCCACTGGTGCGACTACTTCGGCGTAGATGCCCGCAAGCACGCCTTGTGGCGGATGGTGGGCTACTTGATGCGGGATCCGGAGCGGTTTGAGCGTAGCGGGCTTTTTCCCCGGGAGGAGCTGCCCCGATTCAAAAACGGCTACAACCGCTTGTTCGAGTTCTGGATGTACGAGCAGCCCTCGGCCTATTACCGGCGGCACTTGATGCTGCACGAGGGGACGCACGGGTTCATGTTCACGCTGCTTTCCGGCTCCGCTCCCCCCTGGTACGTGGAGGGGCTGGCCGAGTGGTTTGGCACGCACTCCTGGGACGGGGAGCGGTTGCGGATGGGCTTTTTCCCCCGCACCCGCGACGAGGTGCCCTACCACGGGCGGATCAAGCTGATCCGGGATGCGGTCCGCCAAGGCCGCGGCATGCCCCTGGAGGAAGTGTTCCGCCTGGGGCCGGGTGCCCACGACGAACAGGAAGCCTACTCCTGGTGCTGGGCCGCCGTGACTTACCTGAGCGGGCACCCCGAGCTGCGAGAGCGTTTCGGGCGACTTTGCCGCAGCCGCGCCCCGGACGTGCAGGCGGAGTTCCAGCGGCTGTTTGCTCCCGACTGGCCGCGGGTGAGCGAGGGCTGGCAACTGTTCGCCGTGCACCTGGACTACGGCTACGACTTGCATCGGACCGCGGTGCTCTACGCCCCGGGCAAGCCCTGCCCGGCCGAAGGTGTGACCGTCACCATCCGCACCGATCGCGGCTGGCAAAGCACCGGCGTGCTGCTTCAGCAGGGAAATCGCTACCTGGTTACCGCCCAAGGCCGATTCCAACTGGACCAGCACCCCAAGCCCTGGTGGTGCGAGCCTAACGGAATCACCTACCGCTACCACGAGGGGCTGCCGTTGGGGATACTGCTGGGGGCGGTGCGCCCCGAGCCTTATGATGCCCGGCAGCCCAGTGCCCTGCTCCGCCCGGGTGTGGTGGGTCGGCGGCAGTTGCTGGAGCCCAAGCACACCGGCACGCTCTACTTGCGGATCAACGACTATCCTTGGGACCTGGCCAACAACCGAGGCACAATCCAGGTGACGATCCGCCCGCAGGCTCAGGACCTGCCCGCCCCGTAGTGTGCCGAGACTTCGGCACGACTGCCTGAGAACGCCTTCTGGAGAAGCGAGCCGCCATGCGAATCCAGTTTGTCGCCCAGCGGGTGCTGGCCGTGATGGCCCATCCAGACGATCTGGAGTTGCTCTGCGCCGGCACGCTGGCCCGGGCGGTGCAGGACGGGGCGGCGGTGGGCGTGTGTGTGGTGTGCCGGGGGGATCGCGGCGGGGCGCCGCCGGGCGTCTCCGGCCCGGAGGAGCTGGCCGCCGTGCGTCGCGGCGAGGCCGAAGCGGCCCTGCGGCTGCTTTCGCCCGAGGCGGAGCTTTTCTGGCTGGACGTGCCGGACTCCCAAGCCCAGGACTCCCCCCAGCTGCGGCAGGCCCTGCTGGGCGTGCTGCGACGCTTCCGCCCCACGCTGCTTGTCACCCACACCGCATGCGACTACCACGCCGACCACCAGGCCGTGGCCCACCTGGCCCAGGCGGCAAGCTGGATGGCCGCCTCGCCGGGGCAACAGGACGGACAGGAGCCGCTCCCCTGCCCGCCGGAGCTTTGGCAGGCCGACACGGTGCTGGGCCTGGACTTCCAGCCACACTTCTATATCGACATCTCCGAGTACCTGGAGCTGAAGCGGCGCATGCTCCGCTGCCACCGGAGCCAACTGGCCCGGGCCGACGAAGAAGGCTTCTCCGACCTGGACCAACTGCTGGTGCAGCAAGCCCGGTGGCGAGGCGCCCAAAGTGGCGTGGCCGCCGCCGAGGCGTTTTGCACGCTGCCGCGCTGGAAGCGGCTGGGTGCGTGGTAGCGTGCCGCGGGAGGCGAATCGGCTTGCGGCTTGCGCCGTGCGGGTTGTGTCTTGCGCGGCAGCTGCGCACGCCCTGCGAGGTGCCGGAAAAGGGTAAAAGTGGAGTTCAAGTCCACCGTCTTCAGGCAGCGGAAGGCCCACTTGCCGCGGGCGACTGTGGCCAAACCGCGCCAGCGGACAACAACGGCCCAGCGTGCTGGTGCGGGTGGCCTGGTCCAGTGCGCGGGCCGTGGCCAGCTTCGAGCCGGGGCGAACGATCCGGGCCACGATCATGGCCACGACCAGCCGACGCTTGCGGGGAGTTGCGTGAGGCGATCATCCGCTCCAGGCCCAGTTTGCGAACCAGGCCCAGCACGGCCGCCACGTGCCCATGCGGCAGACTGCGGCGGATTTGAAAGGCCTCGTCCACGGGCACCATTTGCCGCCCTTTGAGCGCCTGGCGGATGATTTCGATTTGCTCCAGGGAGAGTTTGCTCAAGTTGGCCAGGGTGCGGTTTTTGACTTTTCCGCCTTCGCGGTAGCTTTCGCGAAGCAGGTAGGCCGGCCGGGAGTTTCGGTTGGGTATTTTGGCGATGTACATGCCGACATTGTATCGGATTATGGCCGACTGCCAAGGGGTAATCTACGTAAAATACATGACTACATTTTGCGGTTTCTTTTGC
>JALSGI010000518.1 GCA_026982835.1 Planctomycetota bacterium
CGTTGCAAGAATCAAAGCAAGTCCACCAGGTACGCTGTTTTCCACAAAACACGCTTTTTCCTGCCCGGTGCGGAAGCACCAGTGGCGAGCCCCGGGCTTCAGCCCGGGGAGAGCCGAACAAGCACATTGCGTTGTTTTCTCCGCCAGCTGAAGCTGGCGGCTCGCCATTTTGCAAGAAAAAACGCTTATCCTCTCCTAGCATGGAAGCGTCAAACCAAGTGATGTGCTAGCTGGCTAAACACGTACCGGACTTCAGTCCGGGGAGAGCCGAAGAAACGCATTCGGTTGTTTTTCTCCGCCAGCGGAAGCCGACGGTTGGCCAGCCGCGCACCGTCAGCCGACGGTTGGCCAGCCGGGAGCTTCCGCTCCCGGCTCGCCGGTTGTGAAAGTTAGCGATTGTTTCCGCCGCAGAGCGGAAGCTCCAACGCACGTCACAAGCCGCAAGTCGCTGGGCGAGACCTGGTCTTGACCGCTACCCCCCCGGACGAGCCCCAGCGGCCAGAGCTCTCTCCTCTGCCCCCGCAGGCACGCATTCCTCCTGGGCCAGCAACGGATCCGGCCCCCCCTGGGAGAGCCAGCAGGCCAGCTGCTCCCCGTCCAGCAGGCGCCAGTGCCGATCAGCAGCTTGTTCCGGGGAATCCTCCTTGGCCGCAGGGGATATTTGCCAGGCCAGCATCCGCCACTTGGCCCGATGGGCCGCCAGGTAGCCGGCATGGCGCAGGCGGCACCCAAGTGCGGGGGCCAGCACCCGCACCTGGGCACACGGATAGCGAATCGCCCGGAAATGGGCCTTGTAGGGTTCATCGCCGCGGAGGAAATCCAGCACCGGCACGCGGTTTCGGATGGCCTCCTGGAGCGTGAGCACCAGGGCCAGCCGGCCCGGCTGATGGGCCAGGGCTTGCGGGTCCAGGCCGCCCTGGTAGAGCATCCACCCGCGGGCGGCGCGGAGCTGATACTCGGCCGCCACGGCCTTGCCGTCCAGCATCAGGTGCCACAGCCGCGCCGAGCCGCCGTCCAGTCCTTGTTGCACCACCTGGCGGTGAAAGCGGGTGAACGCCTCGCAGGCAAAGCAGCCCGGTTCCCCCCGGCTTTGCCACCGCTTCTGGTGCAAGGCCACCAGCAGGCGGAAGGCGTGCTCCAGTTGCGGTCCACCGCGGGCGGTGCTCACGGCCACCCGGCCCGAGGCCAGGTACGTCCGCTCCAGCCGCCGCAGCTGTTTGCGGTGGCTTTTGGAAAGCTGCCGGAGCATCGCTTCCCAGCTCTCCGGCACGGGGAGCTGCCAGTGTCCCTGGTCCGGGCGCCACCACAGTTGCAGTCCCTCGCTCTGCAACCGCTGCAGCAACCACAGCGTGTGGTTGGCTCCACAGGGAACCGCTTCCAGGTGGATCATGTCCCAGAGGGCTTCGCTTCTGCGGGCGTTGCCGCGGGCGGTGCGGAGGAGGAATCGGGCCAGCTGCGAAATGGCCTGGGCCGCCGCCGGCGGGTGGGCCAGCAGGTCCAGGTGGTCGGTGGCCACCACCCGGTCCCCTAGCCATCGCAGTACTCGGCCCAACCACCGGTGACGCTGCCGGTACCAAGGCAACAGGGCCTGCACGGCTTGCCGGCGGTCGTGCACCGCCAGCACGAACGGCTCGTCGGTGTCGGTGGTGCAGTGTTCCCACCACAGGCGAGCCCAGCGGTAGCTCCGCATCGGCTGCCCCGCGGCCAGTCGTTGCCAGGGTTGGGCCAGAGGTTCCCACCCCGACGGAGAATCGCAAACACTTACTTCTAACAACATCTACTCCCCGGTTCGCATCGTTTGAAGTCCATTTCAACTTTGGCCCACGATTCGCCGCTGGCAAATCGGATGCGGTTCCCTGGGGGAAATCCCTCAAAAGAACAGGCAGCGGCGAGGAGAAGACCGGTTGTGCGGGCTGTTGATCCCAGGCAACACCCCAGGGCGGCGCCTGTGGCCGGGAATCAACACGCCGGGGGGCGAGCTACCGGAGGGGAGGACCGGCCACCGGGAAAGTTTGCTTTCCTCAATCACTTTGCACGGCGGGATTTATGGCCACCGGCGGCGGCACGCGGGGGATCGGCGGCATCGGGCTTGCTCTCCTCGGGGTCGCACCAACATCCCCTCAAGCAGGAGAAGCCCGATGAACCACCAGGCAGTCCGCTTCCAGGAACTGCTGGCCTTGTGCCTCCGGCGCCGCCGGTGGATTGTGGGCGCGGTGCTGCTGAGCACCTTGGCCGCGGCGGTCTGGGCGGTGTTTCGCACCCGGCAGTGGGAA
>JALSGI010000519.1 GCA_026982835.1 Planctomycetota bacterium
CACACAGGCGTTGCTGTCGAAGCGGACGTAGCTTCCGTCGGGGCGGCGAGTGGGCTGCTTGCACCGCACCACCACGCAGCGCACCACCTGGCCCTTCTTGATGTCGCTGCCCGGGATGGTGCTCTTGACGCTGGCCACGATCACGTCGCCCAGGCCCGCGTATCGCCGACGCGAGCCCCCCAGCACCTTGATGCACATCACGCTCTTGGCGCCGGTGTTGTCCGCTACGTTGAGTCGGGTTTGCATCTGGATCATGGTGGCGATCCCTTCCGATTCGGTCTCTGCACGCGAGGCTGCTTCCGGGGGCGGGGAACGAGGGGGCGGAGGTTATTGCGACTCGGCCTCCGGGGCGGGAGCCGAGGACTGCTGCAGCTTTACCTCCCGCGAACGCTCCACCACCCGCACCAGCAGCCATCGCTTGGTCTTGGAGTAGGGGCGGGACTCGATGATCTCCACCCGGTCCCCCAGGTGCGATTCGTTGTGCTCGTCGTGCACGTGACACACGGTGCGGCGGCGGATGTACTTGCCGTACCGGGGGTGCTTGACCAGCCGGGTGATCTCGACCCGGCGGGTCTTGGGCATCTTGTCGCTGGTTACAACGCCGATGAACACTTTCTTGGGCATGATTCTCACCCCGTGGGGATGGAATGTTCCGTTGTGGGCTCTTTCTGCGGCCGAGGAAGCGAGGCTACTTGGACCTGGCCGCCCGCAGCCGCTTGCGGCGCCGGCGCCGCCGGTTGCGATCTTGCAGCAGCGCCCGCTGCTTGGGGTCCATCGCCTCCAGCTCCCGCTGCCGCTGGATGGTCTTGATGCGGGCGATGAGCCGCCGCAGGCGTTTCAGCTCGCTGGGGGCGTCCAGCCGCTCGGTGCGGGCGCGGATGCGCAAGCGGAACAGCGCCTGCACCGTCTCGTTCAAGGTGGCCTGAAGCTGCTCGTCGTTCATCTCGCGGAGTTCGGAAGCCTTCATGGGACGCAAGTCCTCGCGGCTGGGAGTCGCTTTAGGTGGTGGGCAACCGCCGCACGAAGCGGACGCGGACCGGCATTTTGTGGGCCACGCGGGCCAGGCACAGCTTGGCCGCCTGCTCGGTCACGCCGCCGATCTCGTACAGGATCGTGCCCGGCTTGACCACTGCCGCCCAGTAGTCCGGCTCCCCCTTCCCCTTGCCCATCCGGGTCTCCAGGGGGATGGAGGTGATGGGCTTGTGGGGGAAGATACGGATGTACAGCTTCCCTTCATGGCGCAGGTACTGCTGGGCGGCGATCCGGCCGGCCTCGATCGTCTGGGCGCTGATCCAGCCGCCCTGGGTGGCCTGCAGGCCGTACTCGCCGAACACCACACGGTTGCCGCGGGTCGCTTTACCTCTTATGCGTCCTCTTTGGACCTTTCGATGCTTGACCCGCCTGGGCATCATTGCCATCTTGTTGGCCCTCGCTGAACAAGCCTCGGTAAATCCAGACCTTCACGCCGATCTGGCCTTGCGGGATTTTGGCCTCGGTGAATCCGTAGTCGATGTCCGCTTGCAGGGTGGACAGGGGGACGGTGCCCCGCATGTACTTTTCCCGCCGGGCCATTTCGGCCCCGCCCAGCCGTCCGGCCAGGCGGATCTTGATCCCTTTGGCCCCCGCCTCCATCACCTCTTCCATGGCCCGCTTCACGGTCCGCCGAAACGGCAACCGGCGGCTCAGCTGCGAGGCGATGTCTTCGGCCACCAGTTGCGCCCGCAGCTTCTCGTTGCTGATTTCGTTGATCTTCAGGTTGATCCGCCGCCCGGTGAGCCGCTGCAGCTCCTCCTGCAACAGCTCTACCTCCTGGCCCCGTTTGCCGATGATCAGCCCGGGGCGGCAGGTGTTGACGATCACCTTCACTTCGTCCCGGGTGCGCTCGATCTCGATGGAGTCGATGCCCGGGTACTTGGGCCGGCCCTGGCCGTCGCGTTTGTCCTTGATGAAGCGGCGGATTTTTTCGTCTTCCACCAGCAGTTGGGCAAACTCCTGCTTGGAAGCGAACCAGCGGCTTTTCCAGCCCACCGTCACTCCCAGGCGGAACGCATACGGGTGTACTTTTTGACCCATGGCTCGTTGGTCCGGTTTAGCAGGCTTGGGGGCGTGGGGTTCAGGCGTTTTCGGGCACATCCACGGCCACGTGGATGTGCGACATCCGCTTGCGGATCAAGTAGGCCATGCCGCGGGCGCGGGGACGGATGCGCTTGAGCATCGGTCCGCCATCGACGCGGGCCTCGACCACCACCAGGCGGTTCAGCCCCCGTGCC
>JALSGI010000520.1 GCA_026982835.1 Planctomycetota bacterium
GCTCAGCTCCAGCGAGCCCAACTTGCAAAACATCCCCATCCGTACCGAGCAGGGGCGGCAGATTCGCTGGGCGTTTGTGCCCGAGAGCCCCCGCTGGCGATTCGTAGCGGCCGACTACTCGCAGGTGGAGCTGCGCGTGCTGGCCCATTTTTCGGGCGATGAGGCGCTTTGCCGGGCGTTTGCCCGCGACGAGGACATCCACGCCCGTGTGGCCAGCGAGGTGTTCGGCGTGCCGCTGGCCGAAGTGACGCCCGAGATGCGCCGCGTGGCCAAGACGGTCAACTTCGGCATCATCTACGGGCAGACGCCCTTCGGGCTGGCCCGGCAGTTGCAAATCCCCGAGGAAGACGCCGCCCGGTACATCGACCAGTACTTTGCCCGCTATCCCCGGGTGGAGGAGTTCATCCTGCGCGTGCTGCGGGAGTGTCGCCAACGGGGCTATGTGAGCACACTGCTGGGCCGGCGCCGGGCCATTCGCGGCGTGCGCGAGCAGATCAGCCGCCACCGCAACCTGGCCGAACGCACGGCAGTGAACACCGTGATCCAGGGATCGGCCGCCGATCTGATCAAACTGGCCATGCTGCGGGTGCACCAGGAGCTGGCCCGGGGGAAACTCCAGGCCCGGCTGCTGCTGCAAATCCACGACGAGCTGGTGCTGGAAGCCCCGCAGGAAGAAGTGCCGCAGGTGGTGCCGCTGGTGCGGGAGTGCATGGCCGGGGTGTGGCCACTGCGGGTGCCGCTGAAGGTGGATGTTTCGGTGGGCGAGAACTGGGCGCAGATGGAAACAGTGCCCGACGCCGCGGTTGATTGACGCCCCCGGAAGCGAGCAATATGGTAAAGACCGTGGGCTTTTTTTGGATGCAGCTCGGCATCCGGTAGCAAGGGCCGAGCTTGTCAGGTTTGTGGTCACTTCTTGCTTTGCAGGAAACACCCGATGAAGCGCAATCGAATGGGCGGTTCTTGCCTGGCTGGGTTGGCGTTGTTTTTGCTTGCGATAACCGGATGCGGAGGTGGAGGCGACTCCAACTCGTCCGGCACCCAGGGCGGCGCATCGGCAAAGCCAACGCGGCGGTTGATTATCCTTATCAACGGCGAATCGCCCTTTTGGGACGCTTGCCGCCGCGGGGTGGAGGACGCAACGCGGGAGCTGCAACTGGACCAGGCCGGATTCGTGGCCGTGGTGGAATCCAACGACGGCTCCCCGCAGGGCCAACTGGAAAAACTGCGGCAGTTCAACACCCAACGCGACATCGCCGCCGTGGCCGTCTCGGCCATCGACAAGGACAACGCCGCCGTGGCCGACGAGCTGCGCCGGCTGCGGCAACGGGGCGTGAAGGTGATCACCATCGACTCGGACCTGGACCGCCAGAAATTCGCCGACGCCCGCTACGCCTTCATCGGCACGGACAACTTCAAGGCCGGCAAGGTGCTGGGCACTTGCATGCGGGTCCTCAAGCCCGAGGGCGGCAAGTACGTTACCTTCGTCGGCCGCACCGGGGCCCAAAACGCCATCGAACGCGTAGGCGGCCTGGCCGAAGGGGCCGGGGAGAAGTTTCAGCGCGTGGACAACATGGCCGACGAAAACGACCTGACCCGAGCCCGCGAAAACGTCCGCCATGCGATCCAGAACCATCCCGAGGTGTCGATCCTGGTGGGTATCTGGTCCTACAACGCCGGGGCGATTGTCGATGCGGTCAAGGAGTTGGGCGTGCGCAAGCGGATGCTCGTGGTGGCCTTCGACGCCCAGCCGGATGCCATCCGGCACATGGAGCAGGGCCAGATCGACTGCCTGCTGGTGCAAAACCCCTACCAGATCGGCTACCAGGCCGTGCGAATGATGAAAGCCATGGTCGAGAACGACCAGAAGACCATCCAGGAAATGTACCCCAACTACGGCAAGCCCGGCGGGGACATCTACGAAACGGGGCTCAAAGTGGTGGTGCCGGACGCCAGCTCGCCTGTGAAACCTGAGCACGTGGAAGGCCAGGCGGAGTTCTACACGCTGCCTGAGTTCAAGAAATGGCTGGCCCAGTACAACCTGCAGGGCTCCTGAATGAAAGCCACGACGCAAGCGGCGCGCCCGGTATCTAGAGAGGGCTTGGGGGCTTGGAGGCGTGGGGGCTTGAGGGTGTGAAGGCGTGGGGGCTTGAGGGCTTGGGGGGGGGTGGCGAGCCGCCGGCGTCAGCCGGCGGTTGAACGGCGAGCCGCCGGCTTCAGTCGGCGGAGAAAAATACGACGAGCCTCCGGCTCCAAGCCGGGGCCCACCAG
>JALSGI010000521.1 GCA_026982835.1 Planctomycetota bacterium
CAGGGGGCGACCTTGGGAGTCGGTGCCCCAGTCTTTTTCCAGCAAAAGCCAGGGATTGGCTTTTTCCTCGGGGGTTTGGGCCTCGGTGGCGTACCAGGCGAACCCACCGCGGCGGATGAACTCCGGGGACACGCCCAGCACCCGGGGGCGCGAGGTCTGGTACAAGTTGCGGCAACTGGCGTCTTCGCCCGGCAGCACGCGGAAGGAGTAGATGCGCACGCCCTGCAGGGTTTGCATCTCTTCCTGGCTCAAGCCCCCCAGCTCCTGCACCGCGGAGAGGTCTTCCAGGGAGCGGTAAACGGGCAGGGATTCGGCCACCAGGGCCAGCCCGCCGTCGCCGGAGTCTTTCCGGGGGGGGCGATCCACCGGGTCGATGCGGAAGGAGTTGACGGCCACGACCAGGAACGCCGCTGTGGCGATGAGCGTAACGGTCCAGATGGTGCGGCTGGGGTTGCGGGCCGCATTGCCCAGAGCCAGCCGCAGCAGGGGCCAGGGGCCGGGCCGCACCAGGCGGCCGCGGGTGCCGGTGGTGGTCCAATAGCGCAGGGCCACCATCCCCGCGGCCAGCACGCAGGCTCCGGCGCCGAAAAACACCGGCGCCTGCCGCTCCCCGCCCAGGGAAAGCCCCCAGGCAGCCAGCCCGCCGGCGGCGACAAGCAGCCCCAGGGCGGCAAGCAAGGCCAGGCGGCCTTTGCCGCTCCAGCTTCGAAGAGGCGGTTCGCTTTTTCCGGCCAGCAGGGAGCGGATGCTTACCCCGCGCAGTGCCCGCACCCCCCACCACACGGCCAGAGAGCAGAGCAGCACCCCGCTTAGGTAGCCTGCGGCATAGCTGAGCCAGGTGGCGTGGTAGTTCAAAAACGGGGTGCCCACGGCTCCCACCCACCAGGTGCGCAGTCCGTAGAGCATCACCCAGGCAAATCCGGCCCCGAGCAGCACGCCGGGCACGCCTCCCAGGGCCGCTACCAGGGCTCCTTCGGCCAGCAGCAGCCGGGCTGCCTGGCGGCGGGTGAAGCCGGTGGCCATCAGCAAGCCCACCTGGCGAGCCCGAGTTTCCACGCCCAGCCGGAAAAGCAGCATCACCAGGATGGCGGCCCCGGCGATGAGAAAGAAGCTGAACGACAAGAACAACACCGAAAACGGCGTGGTTCCCCGCGAGGCGGCCAGGCTCTGGCGCTTGACCGGCTGAAGCTGAAATCCCAGCGACTCGGGCCGCAGGTGCTCGAGCAACCGCCGGGAAAGTTCTTGGGGCGTAAGGTCCGGGGCCGGGGCGATCCGCACCGAAGTGAGGCGGCCGAACCGCTCGGTGCCCCAGAGCCGCCGGCCTGCGGCAAGCGACACAAACGCCTTGGGCGTGGCGCGGTAGCGGTCCCAGTACTGTTCGTCCACCGGCCGCACGCGGCTTTGGTAGAACTCGAAGGGAGCGTCCCAATCCTCGATCGATTCCTTGTCGGTCAGCCCGGGCACCTCGGGCGTCAAAGCCGGGTCGGCAGCCGGGCTGCCCGGCTCCAGCGGCACCACTCCGCGGAGGCGAAACCGGGCCGTAAGTTCCCGCGACTTGCCGCTGGTGGTGTACTCGGGGGGGAAATAGGTCAGCTCGATGGTATCCCTGAGTCGAAGCGGCTTGGCCCCTTGGGCTTTTAACTGCCGGTTGAGGTCTTCCCAGGCCCAGGTGTTAAGCAGAATCTCGTCCGGCTCCAACTTGGCGATCACTTCGCCCTGGATTGTGCGCCAGGGGCCCAAAGGGGGCGCGGCGACGGAGAAATCCAGGGCCGTGACGGTGGAGTAGGGGATGCGCGCCTTGCCCTCGGCGGCGGAGATCCAGTTGGCCAGGTAGGTAAATGCCTGCTGGGGTTTGTACGGGGCGAGTGCCTTGGCGGCGGCTTGTTCCACGGCCGGTTCCAGCAGCAGGCGGTCGCTTACCAGTTGGAAGTAGCCCCGGGATGTTTTTTCGATCCGCAGGCCGAAGTCGGCCAACCGGGGGCGAAATCGCTTTTGCAGCGTGGCAAAGGCCAGCAGGTCCGGCTCGGCCCCTGGGGGGTGCTTGCCGGCAAAGAGCAACAGATTGGCTCTTTGCGGCTGTTGCACCAGTTGTTGGAGGGTTTCCAGGGCTAGGTAGGCGTTCAGGGGGAGTTGCTGGTTGGGCCGCAGGCCGAAGCGGCCCAGCCCTCGGGCGGGGATGATCTGCACCACCTCCAGCCGCATGGTTTCCACGGCTTCTTCCTTGCGGCCAAAGGGGGTTTCCTCCGGTACCAGCGTGGCCCGACGCA
>JALSGI010000522.1 GCA_026982835.1 Planctomycetota bacterium
TTCAAATCCGCCGCAGCCTGCCGCATGGGCACGTGGCGGCCGTGCTGGGCATGGTTCACAAGCTGGGCCTGGAGCGGATGATCGCCTCACGCAACTCCCAGCAGCGGAAGCTGGTCGTGGCCATGATCGTGGCCCGGATCGTTCGCCCCGGCTCGAAGCTGGCCACGGCCCGGGGACTGGATCAGGCCACCCGCACCAGCACGCTGGGCCAGTTGCTGGAGCTGGAGGAGGTCAACGAGGACGACCTCTACGACGCTCTGGACTGGCTGCTCAAGCGCCAGGGCAAAATCGAACGCCGCCTGGCCAAGCAACACCTGCAAGAAGGCACGCTGGTGCTGTACGACGTGACCTCCAGCTACTACACGGGCCGGTGCTGTCCGCTGGCGCGGTTTGGCCACAGCCGGGATGGCAAGCGCGGGTTTCCGCAGATCGTCTATGGTCTGCTTTGCAACCGCGAGGGCTGCCCGGTGGCCGTGGAGGTGTTTGAGGGCAACGTGGCCGACCCGCGTACCCTCTCGGCTCAAATCGCCAAGCTGCGGGATCGATTTGGGCTTCAGCGGGTGGTGATCGTCGGCGACCGCGGGGTGCTGACCCAGGCCCGGCTGCGGGAGGAACTGGCCGACCAGGAGGGGCTGGATTGGATCACGGCGCTTCGTGCCCCGGCGATCCGGCGCCTGCTTGCCCAGGGACGGATCGAGCGTTCGCTTTTCGACCAACAGGACCTGGCCGAGATCACTTCGCCGGACTATCCGGGCGAGCGTCTGGTGGTGTGCCGCAATCCGCTGCTGGCCCGGGAGCGTGCTCGCAAACGGGAAGAGCTGCTTCAGGCCACCGAGCGCGAGTTGGAAAAGATCGTCCAGGCGGTAAGGCGCGCCAAGCGGCCGCTGCGGGGCAAGGAAAAAATCGCCTTGCGTGTGGGCCGGGTGCTCAACCGCTACAAGATGGCCAAGCACTTCGAGGTGGAGATTGGGGACGACCACTTCTCTTATCACCGCGACGAGGCAAGCATTGCCAAGGAGGCGGCGTTGGATGGCATCTATGTGCTGCGCACTAGCCTGAAGCGGGAACAGCTCGACAGCCGGGAGACCGTGGCGGCCTACAAGCGGCTCAGCCGTGTGGAGCGGGCCTTCCGCTGCCTGAAGACGGTGGACTTGAAAATTCGCCCGATCTATCACCGTCTCAGCGACCGGGTTCGGGCACACGTGTTTTTGTGCATGCTGGCCTACTACGTGGAGTGGCACCTGCGGCGGAAGTGGGCTCCGTTGCTTTTTGACGACGAAGAGCTTGAGCAGGCGGCGGCTCGGCGTCGCTCACCAGTAGCTCCGGCCGAGCCTTCAGAAAGTGCGCAGAAGAAAGCCCGCACGAAGCGGACGCGCGACGACCTGCCGGCGCAGAGTTTCCAGGGTCTGCTTGAGGAGCTGGGCACACTTACGAGCAACCAGGTACAGTTGGCCTCTGCCAAGGAAGCACAACCGTTTTGGATGCAATCCCGTCCCACGCCCTTGCAAGCAAGAGCCTTTGAGCTACTGGGCATCAGCCCAACCCTGCCGGGGGCTTCCCCGTAGTCAGCCGGCGCACAGGACGATTTTCACAACCCCAGGGCTACCAAGAACTTATGTCGCCAAGGATGGGGAAGTTTGGTTTAGCGTGCCAGCACAAGACGGAGCGTTTCCAAGCAAAAACGAATCGATTCTTGTCCGGCGAGTCGCGGGCGTGAGCACGCGGTTGCTTCGGTCGATAAGGTTTATAGCCGCAAGCCGCGGGCGTAAGCCCGCGGAGAGCCCGACAACCATGCGCCGGCTCTTGATTCACTCCGGGAGCTCGTGCTCCCGGCTCGCCGTGATCTGTTTTCTTGCACCGAAGCGGAAGCTCCCCGTGGCTGGCGGCCCTGCCGTCCTCCGGGAGCTTACGCTCCCGGCTCGCCCCCCTCCGCCGACGGAAAACAGCGGCTGGCTGTTTCGAGAATCAGCGCTTGTTCTGGCCCGGTGCGGAAGCACCCGGCGCAACAGCGCAAGGTGCAAGCCGCACAGCAGTGCGGGCAAAGCGGGCCGCTTACGGCAGCGGCTGCGAGGATCGCAAGTAGGCAAACAGATCGCGCAGCTGCTGGTCGCTCAGCGGATCGAGCAGCCCTTGGGGCATGAGCGACTGGGCCAGCGGGGCCATCTGTTCGATCTGCTCCCGGGGGATCAGGTGCCGCCGGCCCTCGGCGTCTTTGAGCACCACGAGCTGGTCGTCCTTGTCCTCGATAAAGCCGGTGAGCGTGCG
>JALSGI010000523.1 GCA_026982835.1 Planctomycetota bacterium
GAAATTTGAGCCGCCCCCTCCCCCGTCGTGCGGCCGGAGCGCGCCCCCGGCTGGCCCCCCCGGTGGAGCGTAACCGCTTGATTTTTCTAGCAAAAGCCGAGAAAACTCCGGCGGCAGCTGGACTACTCGTTCCATGTCCGGCAGCCCATAGGCGACCACGTAGCCCCCGTCCGCACGAATGTCGATATGGTCACGCCACCCGGTTCGGCTCTTTATCCGCAGGCCGTTGGGTAACTTCGGATAGCGGTAGTAGAGGTGAACGCCCCCAGACGGGGTCTGTACTGCCCACGTTTCCGGCCAGCCCTCCCGGACCAAGGCCTTGAGACGGTGAAGGGCCCCCTTGTCGTCCCCCTGGTCAATGTCAATTACCACCAGCCCAGACCTAGGGCCGGTGACAATACCAGGGCGCCAGCGGGCACGCACCGGCCTGGCTCCCCGCGGGCCGCCGCTCGATCGCCCAGACCACCAAAACCGCAGTACTTCTTCGTCCGTGGTCGCTTCGGTCGGCCAGCCGCGCAGCAGCGGCCGTTTGTTGGCACGGTGCACCGGCAGCACGGGCAGGCCCAGCCGGGCCAGCTCCAGGGCCAGTTCCAGGTGGGTCACTGTGCGCCCCCCCGGTGGGCTCTGTACTTCCTGTAAGTCCGCCTCTCCCGGCGGCTCCACGGGCGTGGATATGCCTCCATCCACTCGCCGGGCAGGGCTAGCCCCTGCTGACCATCCCGCGTATCGGTCCACCACAGCACGCCGCCCGGCCGGACTTCGCCGGAGACCTCAAACCAGGCAGCGCCGACCCGCACAAGGAACTTCTGATTCATAATGTACAGTGCCTCCATAGCTTGCGCGCACGTCATGCGCCTTACCACTATACAATTGCCCGGGCCATGTCCAGTAGCTCAGCCGCGCCCATGGCGGCCATCCAGCCCATGAGGGCCAGTCCGATCCAGTTGCGGCCGCGGACACACAGAACGGCGGCCCAGCCGCACAGGCCGACGAAGGCGGCGGTCTCGATCACTCCGGGCCCCCTCCCCGGGCCAGTTTCTGCGCAGCCCGGGCCAGCGTCTCCACAGCGTCGGCCCACCGGTAATCGTCTGGCAGGGCTTGCCGCCGGCCGCCAGGTAAGCGCAGGACAAACCCGTCGCGGTACAGGGTAACGGAAGCGGCCCAGCCGTTCGCGCCCGACCGGCCAGCCGTCACGCACAGAAGCGCCCCGTTGTCCAGTCGCTGGCGCACCTCCACCCAGCCGGCCCCGCATCCCTGCAGGGCCTGGCGCACTTCGTCCAGGGTCATGACATGTAGCGGCGAATCGCCGCGTCTACCGAACTCTGGGCGAGCTGCAACGCTATCCGGGCGAGCAGCAAATATCGGCGGTCAGCCGGCAGACTGTCTAGCCGTTCAGCCGCATCGTTCAGCGCCTGGCGCACACAGCTGCGCACCTCTTCCTCATCAACGCGGGAATCTTCTTCGCGTAGCACTCCCTGTTGGATTAGAACCGTTAGAATCTGCGCAACGGTTCGGGCCAGCGCTTCGCCCACTGATTCCGCAACGGAGTGGGGTTGGCATTGAAGGGTTTCGCTCTTCTCTCTCACAGTCAGCCTCCACAACGCTCAATCTACTCCACAAAAAGACGCCCCTGCCCGCGGCGCTCCAGAAAGGCTCGGTCTAGCGAGTCCGGCCCCATCCGGGCAGCCGCTTCGCCGTACCGCTCTACCAGCAGTACGGACAGGTCTAACAGTTCCGCAACGTCTTGCTGGAGAGTGCGCACGGCCACGCCGATGCTGAACGTTCCGTTAGACCAGCGGGGGGCGGTAGAGCCTTTAACAAAAAGCGCGTCTATAGTCCATATCCCAGCGCGCCCATCCAGCCGAGACACGTGCAGGACGTTCCCGTTCGGACACTCCAACTCAGCGGCCCAACCAACTAAAGTCTTGCTGTGATAGAGCATTGACCTGCGCTCCAAGGACAATAGCCGCATTATCGATTCGCCGCGTTCGCGGGCAAGGTAGGACAGACCGCCGGCCGCGGCCAGGTCAAGGCTCTCAAAACATACTCGCGTCGCTTTCATTAGCTCTTCCTCTCTTCGCGTAACGGGATAGAAACGGTTCGGAACACGGTAGCGGCCAGTCCCACGTCCAGCACCTCCACAGGGTGGCCGGCCCAGCTGAAGCCAATGCGAATCAGGCCGTGGTCTTGCAACAACCACTCAGCGGCCCGCTCTAGGCCCTCCACTTCGATCTGCTGGCAACGGCCGAAGGCCTGAA
>JALSGI010000524.1 GCA_026982835.1 Planctomycetota bacterium
CCGGATGGTTGTGACCCAGAATCATCGGGCCCCACGAGCCCACATAATCCACATAACGGCGCCCTTCCACATCGTAGAGATACGCGCCCTCGGCCCGCTGGATGAACACCGGCGTGCCGCCCACGCCGCGAAAAGCCCGCACCGGGGAATTGACGCCCCCGGGAATGTGGCGCTGGGCCCGTTCGAACAGTTGCTGGTTGTCACTCATGGCACCTTGCCCCGTTGAAGAAACATGGCGGGCATTCTGCCCTGTGGCCGCAGCCCCTACAAGCCCCGTCAGCGCCAGGCGCGCAACAGGGCACGGGTGGCCGCAGCCGGGTCGTCCGCCAGAAACACCGAGGCGGACACGGCCAGCCAATCCGCCCCGGCCGCCAGAGCCCGGGCCGCATTGGCCGGGTGGATGCCGCCAATGGCCACCAGCGGCAGGCCAAAGGCTCGCGCCTGTGTCAAACGATCCAGCGGGCAGGAGGGTGCCTCCGGCTTGGTGGAGGAGGGAAACAACCGACCAAAGGCCAGGTAATCCGCGCCGGCCGCCGCCAGCCGCGCCGCCCGCTGCAGATCGTCGTAGCAGGAAACCCCCACCACCGCCTGCGGCCCCAGCCGCCGGCGGGCCCGTTCCACCGGCCCGTCGTCCCGACCCAGGTGCACCCCGTCGGCACCCACCGCGGCGGCCAGTTCCACGTCGTCGTTGATGATCAGCCGGGCCCCGTAGCGCGCCGTCAAGCGGCGAAGAGCAGCCGCCTGCTGCAAGCGGAGCGTGGCGTTGCCGCTCTTGTCCCGGTACTGCAACGCCTGCGCGCCGGCCTCCAGCACCTGTTCGGCCCGGGGCAGCAGGTCTGCTACCTCCGCGGTGAGTACATATAGCCCGGATGGGGGCCAAGGCTTGTGTTTTGCTTCGTCAGGCCGCATATTTCGCCGTCCTTAGTAATGGCTCATCAAAGGTAACACGCCATGAATGACACCCCCTACAAGCGTTACATGTGCATCGTCTGCGGCTGGATCTACGACGAGGAGAAAGGCGCCCCCGACGACGGCATCGCCCCTGGCACCCGCTGGGAGGACGTACCCGATACCTGGACCTGTCCCGAATGCGGCGTCACCAAGGACGATTTCGAAATGGTGGAAATGGACACCTGATCATTACCCCTCCTGGGGCCTGTAGACCACTGCATCCGGGTCTGCGGCCCATTCCACCTGCCCCAGCAGCGGTGCGGGCATTCGGCTCTGCAGGCTGGCCAGGTTGGCCTGCTTCTCCGGCATCTCCGCATCCAGCCAGTTGGCCAGCCAGCCTTTCAGCGGCAGGCCGTCGGCCCGGATGGCCCGTGCCGACAGCAGCCCATGGTTGATACACCCCAGGCGGATGGCCACCACCAGCGCCACCTCCGCTCCCATGGCCTGCGCCCAGTGACTGAGCATTTCCCGCTCATTGAGCGGCACACACCAGCCGCCCACCCCTTCCACCAGCAGCAGGTCCACATCCCGCGCCTGTTCAAGGCACCAGTCCGCCAGCTCCCCGGCAGCCACGTGTGTGCCTGCCCGCCGGGCGGCGATGTGCGGCGCGATGGCCGGTTCGAAGGCATGCAGCCACAGCGGTCCGGTCCATTCCGGTTGTGCCTGCCTCAACAGGCGGATGTCCGCATTGCTCAGCGGATCACCGCCCGGACAACCGGATACCAGCGGCTTCACCGCCCGCGCCGCGATACCCCGGCCACGCAGATGGCGCAACCAGGCGGCCGTGCACCAGCTCTTGCCCGCGTCGGTGTCGGTTCCGGTGATGAACAGGATGGGGGTCGTTGAGGGATTGTTCATTTGAACCGTTTTCCTTTGCTGTTTACCATGTCCCGGGGATCAAGAGAGGGGGATACGCATGAAAGACATCGACCGTCGCAAATTGATCACACCCTGCCTGTTGGCCGGCCTGTTCGTGGGCACCGCCTTGGGTGGTGCGGCCGGTTGGGCCCTCCAGGCCCCTCAGAGCGGCTTGCTGCTGGGCATACCGGCAGGCCTGCTGCTGGGTGTCTGGCTGGGGCAGATCAACGGCTGTTTCCGCCGGCCCGACAACCGCTAGGCCAACTCATTTCTTTTTCAGGCTGGCCCGCAACCGCTCCAGCGGAAAACGGGCCTCCTCGTAGCCGGCCAGGCGGATGGGTTGCTCGGGATCCGGCGCCAGTGCCCGCAGGCTGACCAGCTCCCAGGTGGCCGGCAGCCAGCCCTGCCGGCGCCGTTGCTCGTAGGCCCGTTCCATACGGGCGAAC
>JALSGI010000525.1 GCA_026982835.1 Planctomycetota bacterium
TGATCCGCCTGCTGCTGGACGGGGAGATTGCCAGCGGGCGGCTGTTCCTGGTGGGGGATTACAAGCAGTCCATCTACCGCTTCCGCCACGCCGTGCCGGAGCAGTTCTTAGAGGTGCGGCAGGAGATCCCCAGCCCGGGACGGCTACCCCTTTCGCGCAACTTCCGCTCCCGGCCCCAGGTGCTCCGCTTCGTCAACGCCTTGTTCGATGGGGCGTTCGCCCAGGAGTACGAGCCGCTCCAGCCCCACAAGCAGGAGGTGCCCCCGGAGTGCAACGTGGAGTTTCTCTGGGCGTTGAACCCCGAGGCGGAAGCCCGCCGAAGCGCCACCGAAGCCCGCGCGGAGGAAGCTGAACTCATCGCCCGCCGCATCGCCGGAATGCTCCAGCAGCGGGAGCCGCTGGTGTACGAGGAACGGGACGGGCAGGTGGGCTCCCGGCCGGTGGAGCCGGGAGATATCGCCATTTTGTTTCGGGCGTTGAGCGACCTGGCCCTCTACGAAGCGGCCTTGCAGCGGTACGGCATCCCCTACTACGTGGTGCGTGGGAAGGCGTTCTTTGCCCAGCAGGAAATCTACGACCTGGCCCACCTGCTCCGCGCGCTGCTGTGGCCCGAGGACGAAGTGGCCCTGCTGGGCGTGCTGCGCAGCCCCATCTTCGGCATCCGCGACGACGTGCTGGTGGCCCTGGGCCGTCCGCTGGCCCAAAACTTCTACCAGGCCCACTGGCCCGAAGCACTGCCCGAGGACCAGCTCCAGGGCCTGCAACACGCCCTGCGAACTCTCCAGGCATTGCACCAGGCCAAGGACCGGCTCTCGGTCAGCCAGTTGATCCTGCAAGCCCTGGACCGCACCGGCTACGAGGCCACTCTGCTGGCCGACTACCTGGGACAGCGGAAGCTGGCCAACCTGCACAAGCTGCTGGACATGGCACGCGCTGCCGACGCCACCGGCACGATGACGTTGGCCGATTTCGTCTATCAGCTGGAGTCCCTCGTGGCCCAGGAACCCGATGAGCCCTCGGCCGCCTTGCACCCGGAGGCCCACGGCTCGGTCAAGCTGATGAGCATCCACCAGTCCAAGGGACTGGAGTTTCCCGTGGTGGTGGTGGCCGACTGCAACCGCAAGGAATTGTCCTCCAGGGCCTCGTTCCTCTTCGGAGAACCCTTCGGCCCGGCAGTAAAAACCTACTCCAGCTCCAGCAAGGAAAAAAAACCAGCCGGGGTGTTCGCCGCCCTGGAGCGCGAAGAACAAAAACAGCGGGAACAAGAGTCCTTGCGGCTGTTCTACGTGGCCACCACCCGCGCGGCCGACTACCTGATCCTCTCGGCCGGATTCAAGGGCGAAGAACTGAAAACCGAGTCCAGTTGGTTGAGGCTGCTGGCAAGTCGCTTCGACCTGGCCGAGGGAGCCTGCCGCGTGGAGCGACACGCGCCGCTGCAGGTGCGCGTCGTGGACCAGTTGCCGCAGCCCCAAACCCGGCAACACGGGCCTGCTGTGCTCGATCCCCAGGAGCTGTTCCCCCAGGCCCGGCAGTTGCAAACGCCCCCGCCGCCGCAGCAACAGCAGTTCTGGAGTCCTGTCCCCCCGGACGGCCAGGCCGTGGTGGAGTTCTCCTTCTCCCGGCTGGACGAACCGCTGAAGGGCCTGCTGGGACTGGAAGTGGAGCACGCCGCGGACCCCCTCGCCCAGGAAGAGGAAATGGACCCGCTGCCTGCCGAGGTGGGCCAGTTGGTCCACGAAGTGCTGGCCCGCTGGGATTTTGCCGGCAAGGAGGAAGACCATCAGCAACGGAATCGCCTCCTCTCCCAGGTGGCTGCCCTGCGGGGGTTGGAAGAGCCCCAGGTGCTGCAGCAAGCCGAAGAGGTGCTACAGGCGTTCTTCTCCAGCCCCTTGCCCGAGCAGCTCCGGCAGGCCCGCTGGCTCCGCCGCGAGGAGGAGTTTCTGCTGGGTTGGCCGCTGCAGGGGGAACCGCGGCTGCTGTTCCGGGGCTTTATCGACTGTTTGTTCGAGGACGCCCACGGCCGCTGGCACCTGGTGGATTTCAAAACCTCCACCGGCCAGAAGATCTCCTTGGACGAACTGGCCCGGCGCTACAAGCCCCAGTTGTGGCTCTATGCCCAGGCCGTCGAGCAGGTGTGGGGGCGGGAACCGGAGGTGGTCCAGGTCTGGTTCCTGCGGCACGGGCAGGCTCGGGAGTTTTCCGGCCTGTCCCGCGAAGCCCCCCAGTGGTGCCAGCTGATCGACCAGGCCGTAAAA
>JALSGI010000526.1 GCA_026982835.1 Planctomycetota bacterium
CGTTTGTTCGCCAAACGGCGAGCCGGGAGCACGAGCTCCTGGTTGCGAAGACAAAGCGACATTCGCTGCCGTTTGGTGAAAAACCGCGTGCTCACGCACGCGGCTCGCCGGTGCTTCCGCACCGGGGCAAGAACAAACGCTAATTCTTGTAAACGGCGAGCCGCCGGCGTTAGCCGGCGGTTGCACGGCGAGCCGCCGACTTCAGTCGGCGGAGGGCTTGGAGGGTTGGAGGCTTGCAGGGATAGCCCGCCTTTGACGAAGGAAAAGGGTTTGTTTTTTTCCGGTGGGAAAACCCCAAGCTATACTTTTGCAGCCCCTAGAGAAAAAAGGAGTTGACGGTCCGGTTTTTATAGGTATATTCAGTACTGAGTTTGCTTGTTTTGTGAGGCCTGGCACATGGCCCTTTCGCTGCACACCGACTACGCCCTGCGAACGCTGATGTACCTGGCCTCCCGGCCCGGCAGGGCCTCGGTGGCCCGAATCGCCCGATTTTACAAGATTTCCGAACATCACCTGGCCAAGGTGGTGCAAACGCTGGTGCGGCAAAAGCTGGTGCGCAGCATGCGCGGGGCCGGAGGAGGCATCCAGCTGGCCCTCCCCCCGGAGGAGATACGCCTGGGCCAGGTGATCGAACAGCTGGAAGGAACGCTGGACCTGCTGGAATGCGTGCACGCCGACGGCGTGTGTGTCATCGAGCGCGGGTGCCTGCTGCGGGACGTGTTGCGGCAGGCCACCCGGGTCCAGTTGGAATACCTCAACCGGTTCACCCTGGCCGACGTGCTCCCCCGGCGGGAAGTGCTGGTGGAGCTGGCCTCGGGGGAAACGGAGCGGTTGAGTCCCTCCCCGCCTGGACGCGGACCCTCCCCCTGACGGAATCCACGCCCCTAGTTCCCTCCCCTTGAGTCGGATGCCCGGGGCCGAAGCGAAGCAACTCCGGATCGCTTCGGTCCGAGACGCCAGTGTTTTCCGCACGGAGAACAAACGGGCTGTTTTTTGTTTCCTCCAGTGGAAAGGAGAACGACGATGCGACATTGGGCAGTGTGGACTGTGTTGCTCCTTGGCGGCCTGGTGGCCGTGGCGGTGGCCGGGGGGCGGAGCGAGAAGAACGATCCGGCCGTGGCCCGCACCCGCAAAACCGTGAGGATGCTCGACGACATCTACAAAACGGCCGTGGTGCTCATCACCAAGCACTATGTCAACGACGAGTCGGACCTTCCGGCCGGCAGCGCGGCAATCGCCTTGTTCGCCGCTATCAAGGACAAGGGGTGGCACGAAGTGCGGCTGCTGGACGCCACGGGCGAGCCGATGGAAGAGGCCAACCTCCCCCGGGACGAGTTTGAGAAAAGCGCCGTCGCCGCCCTCAAAAGCGGCAAGAGCTACTACGAGCAAGTGGTGGTCAAGAACGGCCGCCGCTACCTGCGTGCAGCCACCCCGCTGCCGGTGGTGATGAAAAAATGTACCATGTGCCATCCACACTACGAAAGCTACAAGAAGGGTGAGCCGATCGGTGCCCTGAGCTACACGCTACCGATCGAGTAGGAAGCACTTAGATTACCATTGAGAGAGCCGTCCCGCCGGCAACGCCGCCGGCGGGATGGGTTTTTAGCGTAGGTTTATTTAGAATTTAGATTTGCAGACCAGAGTATTAAAACGGGAACATTTCTGCTCCACAGGAAGTACATCTGCCTGCCGCCGCCTTCCACGGGCTCCGCCGGCCGGAGCGATGCCGCTGCGGCGGACAACCGCTGCACTCCACACGTGGCCAGCCGCATGCGTGAGCATGCGGTTGCTGGAGCAGTGGCGGCAATTGCTTTATCTGTCGCAACCGGGAGCTTACGCTCCGTACGTGTTTAGCCAGCTAGCACATGGCTTTGGCTTCACATTAGCCGTACCTGGCGAGAAGAAGCGTTTGTTCTTGCCCACCGGCGAGCCGGGCGCGTAAGCTCCCGGAGGAGCGTGCGCACGTCAGTACGGGGAAGTCTTGGGTCGTGGGTCTTGCAGCGGAGCTGCCGCTCCGATGCAAGAATAAGCGTTCATTCTCGCCACCGGCGAGCCGCCGACTTTAGTCGGCGGAGAAGATCGACATGCGTTTTTTTCTTGGCTCTCCCCCGGCTGAAGCCGGGGGCTCGCCAAACACGTTATCTCACGCCACCGGCGAGCCGCGCGCCGTCAGCCGGCGGTTCTCCAACAAGCCGGGTGCGGCTCCGGCTACTTCCGTCCCTGCCGCCAGGTCCAGTATGTGCGGTGTTCCG
>JALSGI010000527.1 GCA_026982835.1 Planctomycetota bacterium
GGTAGCGAATGGCCCGAAGCACAAACGAGCCTCCCTGCAGCAACAGCCGGTCGTCGCGGCGTTGCACCCGGGGCGGGGTACGGCCGGGGGGTGCAGCCGGGCCGTCGGCACGATGCACCACCGGTTTCACCTGGGGTTGCACGGCCCCAGCGGCCACGAAGCCAGCCACCGTCAGCTCGTCCAGCCACAGGTGCGTAGTCCCCGGCCCGCCGTAGATGTTCACCCGCAGTTGCACCAGTTGGGCTTCCCGGGTATCCACGTCGCGCTTCCACTGGAGCCGAAGCAGTTGGGCGCGGCGCTGGAGCAGCAAAGGCAGATTGCGCACGTGCAATTGCTCCCAGCGTCCGGGATTCCGGTAGCTGTCTCCGCTCAGGACCACCAGGGCCGGCTCCCCGGTTTGGGGGTCCAGGGTGCGGGGCAAGCGCACCACGGCCAGCAGTTGCAGCCCCTTGCGGTTGGCCCGCAGCCACAGGGCCGGCGCCAACTCTTCGATCACCCGCCCCGGGGCCAGGTCCAAGGCGGCGTGGACCAGCGTGCCGTTTCCGGCTGTCAGCCGCAGCTCCTCGCACCACTGTCCCTGCCGTGGGGCCTGCGTGGTGCGGCGGTGCAGCTCCAGGCGGTAGTGCACGTCAGCCTGAACGATCCGCCAGGAGACTTGCGGACCCTCGAACCCGTCGCGCAGCACCAACTGGGCGGCCGCTCCTTGCGGGAGGGTCCAAAGCAACAGGGCCAGCGCCACCTTGCGGCGGGAAGTGTTCACAAGACTCCCTCTGGGTTGAGCCACACCCGGCCCCTTGAGCGCAGCCTGGAGGCAACAGGCGCAGCCGGCCGGGGGCGAACAACGCAACCGAATGTTCTAGCGGCGGTTACGTTCTGCGGCCAGATCAACTTGTTGCCTTCCGGCAACGCTTTCCCGGTTCAGCACCACCCGGGGCGAATCACACAACTTGTTGTAAAACCGCAAGTTGCAATTAAAGTCGTTATCACCCCTCCGATTGGCACCCCGTGTGCTCTCTAGCAGTGCCAGCACGGCCAAAGCCCCTTGAGAATCACTCCGCGAAAGGAGCCACCATGAGCCAACCCTCCCGACTCCGCCCCCTGCAACCCGATGAGCTGCCCCAGGACCTGGTGCAACTGCAAGAGCTGGTGGGCCGACTGCCCGAGCCCTATCGCCGCCAGCTGGAGCCGGTGGTCAAGCGGGTGGTGGAGAGCACGGTGCGTCGTCGGCGGATTCTACAGCTGGTGCAAGAGGCGCTGGGCCAACTGCGGCTGGACGTGAAGTACCTGATGTTCGACCTGGAAGCCACCCGCCGGGAACGGGACAGCTACCGCCAGCAACTGGAAGAGCTGGAGGGCAAGTGATCCCCGCCTCGTGGCCATGTGGAAACAGCTCGGCTATCTGAACCATCCCAAACGCTGCCCGTCAAGGAAGACACCTCTTGTGGCCGCACCGGTCCCCGCCCGGGTGCGGCCGTTTTTTGTCCCCCTGCGGCAAAACAAAAACCCGACCTTCGCAAGGAAGGTCGGGTGGGAAACGTCGGGGCGGCCGGATTTGAACCGGCGACCTTTAGACCCCCAGTCTAACGCGCTATCCAGGCTGCGCTACGCCCCGAGCTGGTTTAGCCCTTCGTTCTTTCTTATGTTACCCGGTCGGTGGGCGCAGGCAAAGAGGCACTGGCGCATTTTGTCCCAGAGAGGAGCAGGTTCTGGGAGACAAGCGTCATGCCGCGGCCCGGCCCCTTTCCGGCAAGGGAACCAGCGTGGTTTCGGGGTGATCGTCCTGGTGCTGGGCCACATGGATGTGCCGCTCGCCGCAGATGTAGGTGGCCACCAACTCCTGGTAGCGGTAGCTCCACCCCCAGCAAAACCCCTGGCGCACCAGGATAACCTGCTCCAACAACTCCGGCCGGATGGGGCGTCCCAGACGGTGCGAGAAGACCTGGGCCACCAGGTGAGCCAGGTCGATGCGTTGATGGGAGGTGGGCATGGGCGGCAATCTCCTTGGCCGGACTGCGTTGCGCCCAATGGAATCGACCGGAAGCCGGTGTGCGTGCAAGGATTCACTCCCGGGGGCCAGAGTCCATCCAAAAGGAAGGAGCTGCCCAGGCTGCCCAGCTTCTCAATCCCCCGCGCCAGCACCGCTGGCAGGAAGTCGTCTTGATCGCCTCGGGGGGGACGTTACCATGCGGCCACTTTCGGCCTGGGAGGAGAGTGCCCCCCTGTTTTTCCCTCGCTGCTCCAAAACCCAAGGAGGCAAGGATGCTTCGCTTGCAAGTGCTTTTCCGCGGTGTGTGCTTGGGCATCCTGGGGCTGGTACTGGTCGGTTGCGGCAGCTCCGACTCCGCTTCCCAAGGAAATGCTTCTTCGCACAAGCAAGGTTCCCAACACGCTCAAGCGGCCAAGGCAACCGCCGACTCCCCGCCCCAGCAGGATCCCAAGCAGGTGATCGAAGCATTCCTCCGGGCCACCAAGCAGGGGGACAAGCAGACGGTCCGTGCGCTGATGACCACCAAGGCCGTCGAGGAGATGGAAAAACACGACCGCAGCATCGATCCCCAGGGAAGCCCCTCGGCAAAGTACGAGGTGAAGGACAGCGAGCTGGTGGAAGAGGGGGCCCACGTGCTGGTGCACTGGATCGATGGTCCCGAGGGACAAAAACGCACCACCAAAATGATCTGGGTGCTCAAACCCGAGAAAGGCCAATGGCGCGTGGCGGGGGTGATTATCAAGCTGTTCGAGGACCTGCCGCCGGTGCCTTTTGACTTTGAAGACCCTGAGGACATGGAAGCCAAGGAACGGTTCGTGGAAGAAGAGTTCCGCCGCCGGGCCGCCAACCAGGCCCAGGCCGCCAACCAGGCCGCCGGGCAGTCCTCTGGTGCCGAGCAGCAGTCGGGTCCGCAATCCGCTGCCTCGGGGCAGGCCCCCGCGGCCCAGACCGCCGGAGCCGCTACGCCGGGACAAAAAAGGCGCTAGGCCCTCCACGTCCGATCGCCGCCCGACGCACTGCGCCGCAATAAGCAGAGCGTGGCAAGGTCCATGTTGACGGAGATTCCAAGAAGCGTCCACGTTGGCTGGGCGCTTTTTTCCTGGCCGGAATGCTCACAGCGGCGTCGGCCCGGGAGGCCCGGCTCATGGGACGCTGGGTGCTGGGGGTGGCAACGGCTTGGTTCCGGTGGTCTCCGCTTCGTCGAGTGCCGGCTACCAGGCTGGCAAGCCTTCGGCTTGCTTTCGATCTGGGAATGCTCCGTCTTGTGCTGGCACGCTAAACACGTACGAAGTCCGGTACGTGTTTAGCCAGCTAGCACATCACTTGGTTTGGCGTTTCCATGCTAGGAGAGAATAAGCGTTTTTTCTTGCAAATGGCGAGCCGCCAGCTTCAGCTGGCGGAGAAAAACAACCGAACGTGTTTCTTCGGCTCTCCCCGGGCTCCAAGCCCGGGGCTCGCCAACCGCGTGCTGACGCACGCGGCTCGCCGGACGGCGGCCGGAGCGGTTCGAGCCGGCCGGGCAGGAAGAGGAAGAGTAAACGAAAGCCTGGGCAATGGTGGCACCCGCCCCGGCGGCGGGTATGATGGAAAACGCCCGGCAGCGGGGGATCTCCCCGTTCCAGCACTACCGGCCGGTTTGTTCTTTGCAGGAGGAGGCTGTTGCGGTGAAAGCGACGATTGCCAGCTCGGCGGTTCTAGGTGTTGGCCTGTTGGCGCTGCTGGTCTCTGCCGCCCCGGCCCAGCAAAAAGGATCCGGCGTGCCGGACCACCTGAGCGTGGCCCCGGGGTTCCGCGTGGAGCGGGTGGCCGGCCCACCGCTGGTAAACCGCCCCATTCACGCCGCCTTCGACGAGCAAGGACGGCTGTACGTCACGGACGTTTCCGGCTCCAACGAGAACCTTTCCCTCCAACTGAAAAAACGCCCCCATCGTGTGGTGCGGCTGGAGGACCGCGACGGCGACGGCCGCTTCGAGCACGCCACGGTGTTTGCCGACCGGCTCCCCTTTCCCGAGGGGGCCATGTGGTACCGTGGTTCGCTCTACGTGGCCGCCCCGCCGAGCATCTGGCGGCTAACCGACACCGACGGCGACGGCGTGGCCGACCACCGCGAAGAGTGGTTCCAGGGACGCACGCTTACCCACTGCGGCAACGACCTGCACGGCCCCTACCTGGGCCGCGACGGGTGGATCTACTGGTGCAAGGGGGCCTTTGCTACCCAGGAGTATCCGCGCCTGGGTGGCAAGTCGTTTGTCACGCGGGCGGCGCACATTTTCCGCGCCCCGGCCCACGCCCCACGCGATCCGGCCACCGGTTCTATCGTCCGCTGGGCCATCGAGCCGGTGATGAGCGGCGGCATGGACAACCCCGTGGACGTGGACTTCACCCCCGGCGGGGAGCGCATCTTCACCACCACTTTCCTGGTGCAGCCTGGCGGGGGCCTGCGCGACGGGCTGATCCACGCCATCTACGGCGGACTTTACGGCAAGCGGCAGCCGGCCATCCAGGGGCACATCCGCACCGGCCGGTTGATGCCCGTGCTGCTGCACATGGGCGCGGCGGCCCCCTGCGGGCTGGTCTGTTACGAGGGAACGGCTTTCGGCCCCGAGTACCGCTTCGACTTCTTTGCCTGTTCGTTCAACCTGCACAAGGTGATCCGCTTGCACCTGGTGAGCCAGGGAGCCACGTTCCGGCCGGAGGTGGAAGACCTGCTCAGCTCCACCCACCCGGACTTTCACCCCACCGACGTGATCGAAGACGCCGACGGCAGCCTGCTGGTGGTGGATACCGGCGGGTGGTACAAGCTCTGCTGCCCCACTTCGCAACTGGCCAAGCCCGACGTGCTGGGCGGCATCTACCGTGTGCGGCGAGTGGGAGCTCCCAAGGTGGAGGATCCTCGCGGCCTCAAGCTCCCCTGGCAAACCGCCTCGCTGGTGCAGGTGGTTCGGTGGCTGGACGATCCCCGCACTGCCGTGCGCCACCGGGCCATCGATCACCTGGCCCGACGCGGCCCGGCCGCTGTTCCGGTGCTGGCCGCAGCGCTGAAGCCGCAAGGGAGCCTGGGGCTTTCGCCCCTGGGACGCACTGCTGCGGTGTGGGCCTTGGTGCGAATCCAGCATCCCCAAGCCCGCACTGCGGTGCGCACGGCGCTGGCCGATCCCGAGGCCACCGTCCGCCAGGCGGCCTTGCACGGTGTGGCCCTGCACCGGGATGCAGCCGCCCTGCCCCAGTTGATGCACACCGTGGTGCACGAGCAGCCGGCGCTGCGGCGGGTGGCAGCCGAAGCCCTGGGCCGCATCGGCTCGCCCCGGGCGGTGCCGGCCCTGCTGCAAGCGGCCGCCCGGTACGTGGACCGCGTGCTGGAGCACTCGATCATCTACGCTTTGATCGAAATTGGCGATCCGCAGGCCACTGCCACAGGGCTTGAAGCCCCCTCGGCCCATACCCGACGCGCAGCCCTGATCGCCCTGGACCAGATGCCCGGGGGCGATCTGCAACCCCAGCAGGTGTTGCCCCTTTTGAACTCGCACGATCCGGTGTTGCGCACTACGGCCGAGTGGATCGTCGATCATCGCCCCCAGTGGGCTCCGCAGTTGGTGCCGCACTTGCGCCGTCGGCTCGCCCGGGGTCGATGGAACTCCAGCGACCGGCAGCGGCTACAAGAGCGTCTGGTGCGGTTCAGCCCCACCCCGGCCGTGACCCAACTGATGGCTCAGATGGTCCAAAGCCAGCAGGCCCCCGGGGCCACCCGCCGCCTGGTGCTGGAGGCGATGGCCGCCTCGGGCCGCAAGGAGCTTCCTGGGGCCTGGGCTGCGGCGGTGCTGGAAGTGCTAAAAGAAAAAGACCCCCAGCTGCAACAAGCGGCTGTGCAAGTGCTGCGGGCGATGAAAGCGCCCTCGGGGGTGCAGGAGCAGTTCCGCACGGTGCTATTGGCCCTGGGCGGCAACGAGCAAACCGAGACTTCTCTGCGGCTGCAAGCCCTGGCTGCCGTACCCGGCGGGGTGGGGCAGATGGAGCCCCGGTTGCTTGAGTTCGTGGCCGCAGCCCTGGACCGCCAGCGCCCCGTGCCCGACCGGCAAGCGGCCGTGGAGGTGCTGCGCCGCGCCCGGCTCTCTGCGGCGCAGATGGTCCAGCTCACCCGCCGCCTGCAAACGGTCAGTCCCCTGGACGTGCAAAACGTGCTGGCGGTATTCCAGCGGGGGCGCAACGAGGCAGTGGGCCGGGCACTGATCGAGGCGCTGAAGCAAGCCCCGGCGCGCAGTGCCTTGCGACTGGGGGAGCTGGAGAAGTTCTTCGCCCGCTTCCCCCCAAGCGTGCGGCAGGAGGCCAAGTCGCTTTACGAGCAGCTTCGCTCCGAACGGGCCGACCAGCTCCGCCGCTTGGAGGAGTTGCTGGCTAAGCTCCCCCCGGGCGATCCGCGGCGCGGGCAACTGGTCTTTCGCAGCTCCAAGGCCGCCTGTTCGGCTTGCCATGCCATCGGCTACCTGGGGGGCCGCGTCGGGCCGGACCTGACCCGAATCGCCCGCGTGCGCACCCGCCGCGATCTGCTGGAGTCGATCATTTTCCCCAGTGCCAGCCTGGTCCGCAGCTACGAGCCGGTGCAGGTGCTCACCGACCAGGGAAAGATCTACAACGGGCTGATCCAAGAGGAGACCCCCGAGGAGCTGGTGCTGGTCACCGGTCCCAACCAGCAGGTGCGCATCCCGCGCGACGCAATCGAACTAATGCGTCCCAGCCAGGTGTCGGTGATGCCGGCCGGGCTGGACAAGGTGCTTTCGCTTCAAGAGCTGGCCGACTTGCTTTCGTTCCTGGAATCGGCCCGCTAAACCCAACCACGCGGCAAACGGCCAGCCGCCAGCTTCGTACGTGTTTAGCAGCCCGTTGAAAAAGTCCATTTGAAATGAAAACGCGTTATAAGATTCCCTGCACATCCTGAAAAAAGCGGCTCGGCAGGAGCCTCGCCCTCCCAAACTTGTGTTTTTCAACGGGCTGTTAGCCAGCTGGCACATTGCTGATCCGACGCTTCCGTACGTGGTAGAAAGTAGAAATAAGCGTTTATTCTTGCCAACGGCGAGCCGCCAGCTTCAGCTGGCGGAGAAGAAGAACAAAAAGCGGTTAGTCGGCTCTCCCCGGGCTAAAGCCCGGGGCTCGCCAACCGCGTGCTGACGCACGCGGCTCGCCGGACAAAAATCAACTCTTTTGCTCTGGAAACGCTCCATCTTATGCTGGCACGCGAAACACAAACCGGACTGAAGCCCGAAGAGAACCGGGCGGCTAGCCGCTTGCCAGCCTCTCCAGCACCGTAGCGGCTGCCCTGGCGTCCGGCCGCGGTGGTGCCGTCGCTTGCACAAGCTGCTGCAGAAGCTGGGCGTGTTGCGGCGTAAGCGGCAGGGCCTGGTGCAGCTCGGGCCACCGGGGAACCAGGTGGTGCAGGATGGCCCGTTGCAGCTCGTCCAGTCCTTGCCGGGCCAGGGCGCTGATTTCCACCCCCGGCGGATGTCCCCCGGCGGCAGGCAAGTCGCACTTGTTGCGCACCAGCAGCAGCCGCTGGTTTTGGGCCTGCACGGCTTGCAGGAAGCGTTCGTCCTCGGCCCCCCAACGTCGGGAGCGGTCCAGCACCACTAGCACCAGATCGGCCTGTTGCCACTGCCGCCGGGCCAGGCGGATGCCTTCTTGCTCCAGGGAATCGCCCGAGGAACGCCATCCGGCCGTATCGCTTAGCCGCATCGGCACGCCGCCCAGGGCCACAGACTGCTGCACCACGTCGCGCGTGGTGCCCGGCCGGGCGTGAACCACCGCCCGCTGGAAGCCCGCCAGTGCGTTCAGCAGCGTGCTTTTGCCCGCGTTGGGCCGCCCGGCCAGCACCACCTGCCAGGGTTCGACCAGGTGTCGGGCAAACTGTTCCCAGGCAAGCACTTCCTGGGCCAAGTCGTTCAACCGGGGCCAGTCGCTTTGGGCCAGAGCCTGCCGGGCCTGGGTCAGCCAGCGGGGCCAGGCCAGTTGGGCCTGGTGCCACAGCAGCCGGGCCATCGGCTCGGTGGTGGCCTGGAGCATCCATTGCAGCGCTTCCCGGGCAGGACCGCAGGGGGCCTGCTTCCGGAGCCACTGTTCTGGCGAGGCCGGGGCGATCCCCTGCTGCTTAAGTGCCGCCACCAGCGCCTGCACCACCTGCGGCCCGCCGTGGCAGTGGATTTCCACCGCCTGCGGCCCCGTGCGGCAAAGCACCGCTTCCTCGCCTTGCGGTTTTCGCAGGTGGCCGAAATACACCCGATCCATCGCCATTTGGACGACCCGACGCCTGCCCACGTGCTGGAAAACCCGGTCCGCGGCGGCCAGGGCTTGGGGGCCTTCGATGCATACCACGGCCACGGCCCCCGGGGCCGGGGGCGTCAGCACCCAGCAACAGGTCGGCTCATGGCGGTCTTCGGCGGCGGACATCGGGGAGCAGAGGAGCTGCCTTGGCTTGGGATGGGGAAGCTGGAGGAAAGTTCACGGTTCGCCGCAGTTTTTTTCGCACCAGTGCCGGGCCGCCAGGGCCACGCCCAGCAGCGAAAGGTGCGGCTCGCAGCGGGCCTGGGGGTCCAGCAGCCGGGCCACGGCCGGGGCCGCTCCGCCGGTGAGCACCAACTGCGGATGCGCTCCCCGGGGGGCGAGCCGGGAGGCCAGCTCACGCACCGCGCCCACCACACCCCAATACAGCCCGGAACGGATGGCCGAAACCGTATCCGTACCCAGGGCCGGGGGCGGCTGGTCCAGTTGGTCCATCGGCACCAAGGGGAGCAAGTCGGTGAAGTGTTCCAGCGCCTGGGCCGACATGGCCACCCCGGGCAGGATCGCCCCTCCGCAGAACTCCCCCCGGGCCGAAATGTAATCCACCGTCACGGCCGTGCCCAAATCGACCACCACCAGCGGCTCGTCGCCGGAACGCAACGCCCACGCGGCCAGGGCCGTCAGCAGCCGGTCGATGCCCACGTGGTCGGGCTTGGGCAGCCGAACCGGAAGCGGCAGCAGTTCGTGGTTGAGCAGCAGCACCGGGTCCTGGGAGCGCCGCTGGCCCAGGAAGTGCACCAGGTCGGCCAGGTAGTGCCGCTGCACGCTGGCCAGGTGCCAGGGCGTGCCGGGGGGGACGTGTTGCTCGATCCAGCGGGCAAGCACGTCCCAATCCCCCGGGGAAAGGGACAGCGGCTCCACTGGCTCCGGGGCCGGGTGGCCTTGGGCCAGCTGGGGCGGCCGGGGCCACAGGCCCAGCTTCAACCGCGTGTTGCCGATGTCCACCGCCACCAGCGGGAAGCGCATGGCCGGGGCGGCGGCAAGTTCCGGTTGCGTCATGGGACGGGGGAGCTGTAGGAAAGGGGGCTCAACGGATCGTAAGCCGTTTCTCTTATGGTGCGACTCAGCGGGTAAAAAGCAACAGCCCCCAGCCCTCGGGCCGCGGGAACGTGCCCTGCGGACGCCCCCAGCCGAAAAGTCCCACGCCCGGCACCACGCGTTTCAGCCCCAAGGACCACGCCTCCCCCGGCGCCGGAGGCTGGCTGGCCAAGGCCGCAAGGGGCACGGCCGCCTCGAAGCTCCACTGCTGTCCCCGGCGATCCACGGCCACGAACCACTGCGGGTTCCAGGCCGCAGCCCCCCAGCACTCTTCGCGGGCACGGCCCCGGTGGTCCACCACGAAGCGGAACCAGGTGCCGTGATCGCCGTCCAGGTCGAGGAACCACTCAATGCGATCCTGGCCTTCGGTGGGAGCATCTCGCGGTCCCGGCCCGGAGGGCACCTCTTTCTCCGCGGCTTTCGCGGCCTGCCAGCGGCGGCAGGTGCCGGCGATATAAAGAAACTCTTCGTCGCGGGCCAGGCGGATCACCGCGGCCGGCTCTCCGGGGGGCAGGCGCGGATGCGAGAGCACCACCCGGCCGGCCTCCTGCCACAACGGCTCGTCCAGCTTGCCATCGAGATACGGTTTTTGTTTCACCACGGGGCAATCGACTGCCCGTCGGGGCCGAGGCCCCTGGCCCAAAAGCACCCAGCGCCGCCGGGCCGCCGCGTCGGCCCAGGGATTCTCGCCAGGGCGTTGAGTTATATCGAGCAAATGGCGCAAGGCCGCCTGGCGGTCTCCACGTCGCCGGGCCAGCGAAGCGGCCACCAGGGACATTGCCCCGCCGCGGGCCACTTGCGGAGCGTGACGCCGGAGCCAGGCGAGCCAGCGGGCAGCCTGTTCCCACCGTGCCTGCTGCGAGCGCACCAACTGCTTGCCGGCCAGGGAGGGAACGTCCGCGGGTTTTTCCCCTGCCGGAGCCACTTGAGCCAGCGTGGAAGAGGGCAACCGCGGAGGCGTGCCGTCGGCCCAGGCCGGCTCGGCCCCGGCCCAATAGAAAACCTGCCATCGGGCCGCCGCGGGAGCCAGGGGGCTTTGGGGCCAGGAGTGCACCAGGTGTTCCAGCGCTTCGGCCGCTGCGGCCCAATCGCCCCGGCGGCTTAAGTGCTGCGCCCATTCAAACACCAGCAGGGCCTGGTGCTCAGGCGGCACTCCTTCCAGCAGGGACCCCAAACCGGCCAGCATCCGCTGCGGAGCAACTTGCTTGCCGTGGAGCAAGGCCCAGGCGTTGCGATAACGTTGCGCGGCCAGGAGCTGCTGCGGCCCGGGCGGGTCGTTCCGGTGCAGCAGCCGCCGGGCCTCGCCGCCGCGATAGAGCACCACCTGGGACATCAGCCCGGCTACGGCGGTTTGCCGGGGCAACTGGGAGTCGATCAGCCGAAACTGCCAGCTTTCCGGCACAGGGGCTTGCTCCGGCAGCAGGCATCGCCCCCACCCCACCAACTGCCGCAACGAGCAGCCGAACTGCTGGGCGAACTGGAACGTCCCCACCTGCACCTGCCCGCGACGCCCCGGGGGCAGCACGCCCCAGAGCTTTTTCACCTGCCAGGGCTTGCAGTGCAGTTGCACCAGCTCCGGCGGCCAGGTGGTGGGATCGGCGGCTTGCCGGACGGCTTGTTGCACCAGCTGGTTCAGCAGTACCGCCCCGGGTTGCGAATGCTGGGGCACCGCGGCGTGCGTAAGAACCACCTCGGGGCGCCACTGCAAGATCTGCCGCAGCAGATGCTGCTCCAACACCTGGCGGTGGCGCCCATCGTGCACGGCCGCCCAAAGCCGCTCCAGGGCTTTGTCGTCCGGGGCCAGGTCGGGCTGCGGGAGCGGAAAGCCCCAGGGGACTTCTGTGTGGGCTACCCCTATTTGGGCCAGTCCCTGGCCGCAGCGGAGCCGGTACTGGTGGTCCCAGGGGCGCCCCCAAGCCTCGCGCCGCCCCAGCAGCGTCACTGCGGTAAGATACCCCTTTTCGGCAGCCAGCCAGGCCAGGGCTTCCCAGGGCAGGGCCTGGTGGTTGATCCACACGCCCCAAACGGCGGCCCGCGCGCCGCCACTTCGCTGCAGGTGCCAACTTCGGCCGCCATCGACGCTGGCCAGCACCGTGCCCAGGGCCCCGGCGGCCCAGCCCCGCCGGGAATCGACAAAGTGCAAGTGATGAATCGGCACCGACGTCCCGGTGGGCCAGAGCTGCCAGGAGCGGCCTCCATCGGGTGAGTGAAACACCACCGTGCCGGGGCTGCCGGCCAGCCAGAGCTTCGGGCTGCGAATGGCCAGGGCGTGGAAGTCCACCTGGGCCGCCACAGGTGCCAGCTTGCCTAGGGAAACTAGTTGCCAGGAGCGCCCTCCGTCGGTGCTTCGTCCCAGCAGGCCCGCTGAGCCGGCAAGCCAAAGCGTGCCCTGCCCGTCGGTGGCCAAGGCGCACACCCGGCGAAGCCCAAAACCGGGGGTTTCTGCGGGTTGCACGACACCTGCGGCCAGCACGGCCAGGCGGCCGTCTTCGCTGGCCAGCACACCCTGCTGCGGGGAGAGGAACAAGGCGGCTTGCCACATGCCGCTTCGTTGGCCTGGGACCGGCGACCAGCTTCGGCCCCCGTCGCGCGTGCGCAGCAGGCCCGTGGGAGCAAGCGGCGAGGGGACGCAGGCGGCCATCCCTTGCCGGGGATCAAAAAACTGCACGTGCAACAGGCCGGGCAAGCCGCTGCTTTGGGGCTGCCAGGAGCGGCCCCCATCGGCGGTGTACCAGAGCTTGCCGCGGGTGAACTCCACCCCGGGCAGCGCCTCAGCCGTGGCGGCCCAACCCCGGCGGGCGTCGAGAAAGCAAAGGGCCGTTACCGGCTTGGGCTCCGGCAACCGGGCCTGTTGCCATCGCTGGCCCCCGTTGGTGGTGCGCCACAGCGTGCCCCACTCCCCGGCGGCCCAACCGTGCAGCGGATCGACAAACACCACCTGCTTGAGCGTGGCGGTGTGGGCAAAGGGGAGGGGGACTTGCTCCCCCGCCGTCGCGGCTGCCGAGGAGAATAAGACAATGCACCCCGGCAGCATCCCCAGCAGTGCCAGCGCGCTTGGGCGGACGAGGGTGTCGAAAAGGCCAGCGGGACTGGGGCATCGGGTCATCCTGGGGCATCCTTGCCAAGAAGCGAAAAGGGGACCGTCTTTCCGGTGCCGGAAAAGCCGGCATGCCGCGATCCGGCAGAACGTAAACTTTTACCAGAAAGACCGTTTCTGCCGAAAGTCCGAGTCGTTCCACCTGTGCTTGCACGCCCGGGGAGATTCAATCCGCTTGGGCCCCCGGGCCGAAGCTACCAGCGGACCCCGTTCTTGCCAGGTTCTGTGAGTCCCCGGCCGATGCGTTTTCCGCCGCCAACACGCTCGCGCAAGCCAGACGCCCCGGCCCGGGCCACCGGCCAGGAGGGCGCGCCGCGCGAACCGTTTCCCCGGCAGTTGGGCCCCTGGCTCCTGGTGGCCCCGCTGGCCCAGGGGCGACTGTGCCGCGTGTTTGCCGCCCGGGGGGCCGACGCCCCCGCGGAGCACCCGCCCCCCTATGCCCTCAAGCTGCTTCGCACCCGCTGGGAACAAGACCCCGCCAAACGGGAATGCCTGCACCGGGAATTGCAGTTGGGCCAGCGGCTCAACCATCCCCACCTGGTGCCCGTGCTGGCGGCCCACCTGGAAGAAGCCCCCTACTACCTGGTGATGCCTCGCGTGCCGGGGATTTCGCTGCGGCAGTTCTTACAGCAAGGCCGGCGCGTGAGTGTGGCGGTGACCCTGTGTGTGGCTCGCCAGGTGGCCCAGGCGCTTGCGGCCCTGGAAGCCCTGGGCTGGATGCACGGCGATGTGAAACCGGCCAACGTGATGCTTTCGCCCAGTGGGCACGTTACCTTGCTGGACCTGGGCTATGCCCGGCGGCTGGACGAAGAAGCCTGGCAGCTGGAACGCCCCCTGGTGGGCACGCCCTACTACATGGCCCCGGAGATGTTCACCTCGCGGCTGAAGGTGGACATTCGGGCCGATCTTTACAGCCTGGGGGCGCTGCTTTATGAGCTGATCTCCGGGGTGCGTCCCTTTGCCGGTCCGCAGCTTTCGCAGGTGGTCACGCAGCACCTGACCCAGGCCCCCCGGCCCCTGCGCCACCTGGTGCCCTGGCTTCCGCGGCCGGTGGCCGAGCTGGTGCACCGGTTGCTGGCCAAGGAGCCGCTGCGGCGGCCCGAGGGCGCCGCCGAGCTGGTCCGGGAGCTGGTGGAGCTGGAAGTGCGATTCTTCGACCACCGCGAGCTGCTACGGTAGCCGGCCGAATGCTTCCCCGCAGGCTACTTGCCGATACACCACAGGTGCTTTTCGCTGCGGATGAAAAGGTTCCCCTGGCTCACCGCGGCCGAGGCGTAGGTGTACTCGCCCAGGCGATTCACCGCCAGGCGGCGGAAGCGGGGGCCGGCCTGGACCACCGTGGTGGTGCCGTCGTCGGCCTGGAAGTAGATACGCCCCTGGACCACCACGGGCGAGGCGCTGAACCGCACCCCCAGCCGCTTGCGCCACAGCACGCGTCCCGTTTCGGCCTCGAAACAAGTGGCCACCCCCTGGTCGGAAACCACGTACAGGTGCTCCCCCACCACCACCGGCGAAGGCACATAGCCGGCCCCCTGCCGGGTGCGCCAGACGATGTGCGTGTCGGTCACGTTGCCTGTGCCGTCGGGCCGGATGGCCAAGATGTGCCGCTCCGGGTAGCCGGCGGTGAGGAACACCAGGTGGCCGTTATCGACCATCGAGGCCACGAACTGCTCGGTGGGACCGTGCACGATCCACCACAACCGGCCCGTGGCCGGATCGTAGCTGGTCACGCACTTGCTGCCCGAGAGGATCATCTGCGTCCGCCCGGCCAGGCGGCGGATGATCGGCGTCACGTAGCTTCGCGTTTTGAACTCCCGCGGCACCTTCCACACGGTGCGCCCCGTGCGGCGATCCAGGGCCACGATGTAAGAGTCCCCGTCGTGATCCCCGTTGACGATCACCAGGTTCTGGTACAGCACGGGACAGGAGCAGTAGCCGTGGCGGGAGTGGAACACCCCGGGCCGCACCGCCCAGTGTCTGTTGCCCTGGAAGTCGTAAGCGGCCACGAACATGTGGTCCCGGTCCAGGAAGGTCACGTAAACCAACTCCCCATCGGTGGCCGGGGTGCTGGAGGCGTAGCTGTTCAGGCGGTGCTTGCGCTCTAGCGGCGCGGTGAGCACCACGCGCTGCCAGAGCAGCTTGCCGCTTGGGCGATCGTAACAAAGCAGCACCCGCTGCCGTTTTTCCTCCAGGCAGGAGACCAGGAAGATGCGGTCTTGCCAGACGATGGGCGAGGCGTGGCCGGTGCCGGGCACAGGCACCTTCCAGCGGATGTTTTCCGTCGTGCTCCAGCGGACCGGGATACCGGTTTCGCGGCTGGTGCCGTCGCCGCGGGGCCCTCGCCAGCAGGGCCAGTTCTCGGCCTGCGCCGCACCGGGGGCAAGCAGCGCGCCGAGCAGAAGCAACCATCTACAGCGACGGAAACCGAAAAACAGCAGGGAGTGCATCATGGCGGGCACCGTCTCGGCAAGTAAAAGCGAGGATGGAGGGGGGTAGTCGCCGTGGTGGGACATATTCCTACCCTAACTGCCGGGGGACGACAGCGTCAATTGCCTCCCGGAAAGGAGCTCATTGCTCGCGTTGGCGGCAACGCACAGCAAAGGAAAAAACGGCCGGACTTCTAGAGACCGGCCGCTTGGC
>JALSGI010000528.1 GCA_026982835.1 Planctomycetota bacterium
CCTTTGCCCCCCAGCGAGTCGCTCACCTGTTCCAGCGTGATGAGCGTGGCGTCCGGGTCGGGGGTGCGGGCAATGGCCTGGAGCAACTGCGGGGCGATGGAAGCCAGAAAGTGCCGGCAGCGCCGCGTGGAGAGAAACGGAATCCGCTCGGTGGCCAGACCCATCAGGTGATGGTAAGCCTGCCCGGGGTTGCGGAACCCGTAGCCGCCCAGCACTTGCTCGATGGTCTCCGGGTCCGGCTCGGGGTCCAGCACCAGGTCCACCTCCGGCGCGGCGTCCCGATCGTCGGCAAAGGCGTCGTGCAGCAGGTGGTTGAGGATCTTGCGGTTCAGCTCCGTGGCCTGGGCGTAGGTGCGGCGGAACGCCTCCAGGGCCGTCTGCTGGGGAGTATCCTCAAATCCCACGCGAATGGCCAGCTTGCGCAGCTCGTGCTGGTCCCGGGGCAGCTCGTGGGTTTGCAGATCGAACATGATCTGCAAGCGGTGCTCCACCTTGCGTAAGAAGCGGTAATTGGTCTCCAGCACGGTGCGTTCCTGGTGGGTCAGGCAGCCCACCTGCTCCAGGCGGTCGATGGCCGTAAGGGTGTTGGTGGTACGCAGCTCGGGCAGGTCGCCGCCGTTGAGCAGCTGGAGGAACTGGATCACAAACTCGATATCGCGGATGCCGCCCACGCCGGTCTTGACGTTCGAGGCGTCCTTGCCCCGCTGGGCGGTGTGGCGTTCGATGCGGCGTTTCAGCGCCTTGATGTCGGCAATATCGGCCAGCCCCAGGTAGCGGCGATACACCCACGGCTCCAGCTGGTGCAGGTAGGCGGCCCCGAAGTCCAGGTCGCCGGCCACGGCCCGGGCCTTCACATACGCCTGGCGTTCCCAGGTGCGGCCCTTGACGTCGTAGTAGTGCCGGGCGTGGTCCCAGCTTACCACCAGCGGCCCCTGGTTTCCCTCGGGCCGCAGTCGCAGATCGACGCGGTACACCTGGCCCAGCTCGGTCGGGGTGGTCAGCAAATCCAGCAGCCAGCGCCCCAACCGCTGGAAGAACTCCTGGTTGGTCCAGAGTCGGGCACTGTCGGTCTGGCCGTCCCCTTCGTAGAGAAAGATCAGGTCGATGTCGCTGGAGTAGTTCAGCTCCACGCCGCCCAGCTTGCCCATCCCCAGCACGACGAAGCGGGCCGGTCGCCCGTCGGGCAGCCGGGGTGTGCCTCGCTGGGCTTGCAGTTGCGTGCGTGCCCAGGCCACCGACGCCTCCAGCACCGCATCGGCCACGTAGGAAATCTGGGCCGTGACCGTTTGCAGCGGCTGCTCCTGGATGATGTCCCCGTAGGCGATCCGCAGCGTTTCCCGCTGCTTGAACCGCCGCAAGGCCCGCATCACCAGCTCCTGGTCCCGCAGGGCCATCACCTCGGCCGTGAGTTCTTCCACCAGGCTTTGGCGACTCACCGGGCGTCCTTGGGTCATGCGAAGCAGGTCGAACGCCTCCGGATCGCGGACCAGGATATCGCTCAGGTACTGGCTGGCCGAAAAGATGTGCAGCAGGGGGGGGAAAGAATCGGGATCGCGTTCCAGCAGGGCCACCAGCCCCAGCGGGTTGCGGCTGTTGGAGATGAAGCGTTCCAGGTTGTTCAGCGCCATGTCCGGGTCGCTGAGCCGGGGCAGATGCTTTTCCAGCTCGGTGGCCAGGTAGGCCATCAAGTCCAGGGGGACCCCGGCCTGGGCAATGGCCAGCAGGTTGGCATGGCCACGCCCGGGATCGCTCAGCCCCCAGCGCTTCAGTTGCGCGGCGGCCTGTTGGGCCTGCTGGAGTAAGCCGTGAATTTGTTGTGGGGAGAAAGCCACGGGCATGCCCAGCGGATGGCAAACGGCAGTCAGGAGACAAACGGCGGGAACTCTTGCCAGTTTGAAGTGCCCTTACCCGCCTGGCAACCCCCGGCGTGGGAGCTTTCCCGTGGGGTGCGGCGTGTGCCGCCGGCTGAAGCCGGCGGCTCCTCCACCCCTCCAAGCCTCCAGGCCTCCACGCCCCCGGAGCGGAAGCTCCCAGTGGCTGCGGCCCTGCCGCCTCCGGGAGCTCGTGCTCCCGGAGCGCTGTGATGCGGAGAATCAGTCTCTGCTTTTGGTGTTGAAGTCGCTTTAATCTCCGCCGACTGAAGTCGGCGGCTCGCCGTTCAACCGCCGGCTCATGCCGGCGGCTCGCCCCCCCAAGCCCCCAGGCCCCCACCCCCTCCAAGCCTCCAAGCCCTCCCGCGGCTGAAGCC
>JALSGI010000529.1 GCA_026982835.1 Planctomycetota bacterium
GGGCTTGGGGGCTTGGAGGCATGGGGGCTTGGAGGCGTGGGGGCTTGGGAGGATAGAAGAGCCCCGCACGTTAGTGCGGGGAGAATCGGCTTGCGCCATGCGCCATGCGGCTTGCAACTTGCGCCGTGCGCCATGCGGCTTGCGCCGGAGCTTCCGCTCCGGAGGTCTTGGGTCTTGGGTCCTGGGTCTTGCGGCGGTGCTTCCGCACCAGTGCGAGAAAAAGCGTTTATTCTTGCAAATGGCGAGCCGCCGACTTCAGTCGGCGGAGAAGAAACCGGTGAGCCGCGGGCTTCAGCCCGCGGAGTCTTGGGTCCTGGGTCTTGAGGTGGTGCTGCCGCACCGGGGCAAGAACAAACGTCAACTTGCACAACCAAGAGCCCCCCGCGTCAGCGGGGGGAGGCGGCGAGAGGCGGCTTGCGCCGTCTTGGGTCTTGGGTCTTGCGCCGGTGCTTCCGCACCAGTGCGAGAAAAAGCGTTTCTTCTTGCAACGGCGAGCCGCCGGCGTAAGCCGGCGGTTGAACGGCGAGCCGCCAGCTTTAGCTGGCGGAGAAACACGGCGAACCAGCGTGTCATTTGGCTCTCCCCGGGCTGAAGCCCGGGGCTCGCCAACCGCATGCTCACGCACGCGGCTCGCCGACAACAAACAACATTTCTCGGCGAGCCGGGAGCGTCAGCTCCCGGAGGAAATGAACCATCCCCGCGAAACCGTTGACTTGCTCTGCATGTTTACGCTTGCAGCTCGCCGGGCTCACTTGCGATTCAGCCGGGCCGCTTGCTTGCGCAGCCGCTGCAGCCGATTGCGCCACTCCAGCATGCCACGGTTGTTCGGCGCATGGGGCTGATAGCTGGTGTTGCGCACCTCCAGGGCCCGCTTGAGATTCCAAAGCGTCAGGCGGCGGAAGTCCAAATCGCCGTGCCCCAGCAGGGCCACCACCTGGTTGGCCACCGCCTCCTGCATCAGTTCCTCGCGGCTGAAGCCGCGCAGAAGCAAAAACAATTGCTGGCCCACGCTCTCCCCACGCCGTTGCAGAAAAGCGGTCTGCACGCGTTGAGCTGCCTCGGGCGAGACGCTTGCCGCCTGGTAAAGCTGGTTCAGCAGCTTTTCCCAGTAGCTGCCTTTGCGGAAACGCGGCTCGCGCAGGGCGTCCACCGCCGGGTCGAAGATGCCTAACTCCAGCAAATGAACCAGGGCCAGGTAGCTCAGCTCCACCCGGGGGTGTTGCTGGGCCACTTCGCGCAGCACGAGTTCTACATCCTTATCTTTGTCTTTGTCCGCTTCTTGCGGATCCAGTTCCTGGTGCAACAGGCGGAGAAATTCCGGGGCGGAGTCCCGTATCAACTGAGGCAGTGTGTCCTGGTGAAGCCACGGCGGAGGGGAAGCTTGGGCCTGGACCGCCACCTCTTGGCCGCCGCGAAGGACAATCTGCCCGTTCTGCCCCACCTCGACCGCTTCCCCCTGGGCGCTGCGCCAACGCAGTGTGCCGGCGATGCAAAACAGCGTGGCCTGCACCTGGGAGGGAGTCTTCAGCAGATCGGTTCCCGGGGGGCGCTGGTAGCGTACCTGGCAGGCCATCGCCGCTCCGGGGGTGAGCAGCTCCACCTGTCCTGCCAGCGGGCCGAGCCGAAGCGGGATGCGCGTCACTTGCTGCCCGGGAGTCAGCACCACCAGGCGTCCCCGGGCCAGTTGCAGTGGTTTTTCCTGGGCGGGCCATTTGGGCGGAAGCTGGAATTGCGTCTGGGAAGAAAACTGCAACTGCACCCCGTCGGCCATCATCACCGAGGCCGAAAAACCATACGGCACCACCAGGCGATCCCCGCCCCGAAGCGGAGCCAGACGCTCGTGCACCCAGTCCCAACTCTCCTCGCCTTGCGGCCGATAAAGAAGCGCACCCGGGGAGGTGAGCTTGCCCACCGCCGCCGACGGCTTGGAAGCCGGCTTCGGCGGCAAAGGCAGCGGCTTGACGGTAGCCTTTGGGGCCGGCAAAGGCTGGACGGGCTGAGGCGGAGCATCGGGGGGCGAGGGGGATTGCGAGGGGTTGGGCATCGGTTTCCGATCGCCCGAGGGCTCTTCTTTCTCTGACTCCGGCAGCGGAGGTACCGGCGTGGTGGCCTTGGGCAACGGGTCCGGAGCCGGCGGCTGAGGCCGGCTTGCCGGGGATTTCGGCTGCCCGGAAGAGTCGGCATCCGCCTGATCGGCAGGCGTGGGCTTAGGCGGCTTGGGCGGGGCGGGCTCGCTCGGAGATGGCTGGGACGGTTGTACCGGGGATGGCGGAGAAGGTTCCGAAGTATCCTGGGCCATCTGTTCCTGCCCGCCTTTCCAGAACCCCTGCGGCGAAACCGACATCAACGTGCACACCACCAGCACCACGGCCAAGGCGGCCGCCAGCAGCCACCGCCAGTTGGTTTCCCGGGCCGGCGGGGGAGCCAGCAGCTCTTCTTCCAGGGCGTGGGCTTCCGGAGCCGGTGTGGCCGCTGGGGCGGACTTGCCGGAGGGTTTCGCCTCCGCTTCCGGAGCCGGGCTGCGCAGCTCCTTGCGATGCTGAAAGAGCTCGTACAGCTTCTTGCGGCACTCCGGCGACACATCCACCGGCTGGTCCAGAATGTTGGCCAGCACCCGATGGCAGGAGGCCACCTCGGCCAGTAGCGTGTTGGATTCCAGGCAGCTTTTCTCGAAATCGGCCACCTGCTCCTTGGAGAGCACGTTGTCCAGGTACTCGGCCACGGTGTTGGGGTCCATCTGCATCCCGCGTCCCGAAAGCTCCGGGGCGCCCAGCCGCGGGCGGCGCAGCACGTCCTCGATCCGCTGGATGATCTCCGAGGCCACTTCACTCTGGCGGATCTTCTCGGCGATCTCGGCGGAGGTCTCCTGGTCCAGCACCTGGTCCAGGTAGGCCAGCATGGTGCGAAGTGTCAGCCGCATGGAATAACTCCCAAGGGGCGGTTCGTGCAAGGGGTTCTCATTATTCTTAGTGGGCCGCGGAGCCGTTTTTCGTGCAACAAAATGCGCCTCCGGTCCGGTGAAAACAAAAAACGCTGGTTTTCCGGTACTTCAAAGGCTCATTCGCTGCGGCTCTCCCCGAGGGGCGGGTAACGGATTTGCCCCCGGGCACGTTGCGACCTAGATAACAACAGGGAGATTGCCCCCGGGCATGCTTGTACCTTTCTGGCCAGAATCGCTTTTCAAGGGAGCAGCCATGACTTCCAACGCCTTGACCGTGGACGTGGAACAATTGTTGAAAAGCGCATCGGTACCGGCACTTCCGCAAAGCGCCGTGACGCTTTTGCGGTTGAGCCAGGACCCGGATGTGGGACCGGCCGAGTTTGCCGTGCCGGTGGAATCCGATCCCGGGCTGGCCAGCCAGGTGCTCAAGTTCGTCAATTCGGCCTATTTCGGTTTTTCCCGCGAAATCTCCAGCGTCCGCCAGGCGATCACGCTGGTGGGCATCCGCACCATTCGCAACTTCGCGCTTTGGAGTGCGGTGTTCAGCCTGATGCCCAACCCTCGCTGCGGTCCGTTCGAGCTGCGCAACATGTGGCAGGATTCGCTTCGCCGGGCCATTTTCGGCCGCGAGGTGGCCCGGCGGCTGGGCGGATGCGACGCCGACGAAGTGTTCGCCGCCGCGCTGCTTCAGGACCTAGCCATCCCCATCCTGGCCAAGGAGTATTCGGCCCAGTACGCCGAGCTGCTGGAAAAGCGCGAGGGGGGGCATGTGCGGCTGTCGCAACTGGAGCGGGAGCTGTTTGGTGTGGATCATGCCGAAGTGGGTGCCCGCATCGCCGCCCACTGGAAGCTGCCGGAGAGCACCTCGCGGTTGATCGCCCGACACGTGGCCGCCGAGGAGGTGACGGCCCAGGCCAACCAGATGAAACAGGAGGCAGCCGTGGCCCTCTCGGCCCTGTTGCCCGCGGCACGCGACGAGGCCTGGGTGGAGCTGCCGCAGATGCTGGAGTGTTTCGGCCGTCTGCTGCCGTTGGAGGATTTGCCTGGGCTGCTGCAACAAACCGACCAGGTGTTCGAGGAGCTGGCCCCGTTGCTGCAGATCAGCAAGCCGGCCCAGAGCTTGTGCGACATCTGGCAGCAGAGCCAGGGGTAACCGGCTCCCGCGGCACTTTCCCCCGGAAAGTTTCACCAGGCGGCAAGCTCTGGCCAGGGACGGGAATTGTTTTTTCTGGAATAACCGCCGTGGCCAACGGCAGTTAGCCACGCCCCCCTTGCGGCCAGGGTTGGGTCTGCCTGGCCGGCCAACTAAAATAAAGGCGGACGGTCCCCTCCGGACCGCCGCCTTTGGTGTTTTTGACTCTTTGCTATCAACAGGGGGAGATCACCGTGGCCGCCACGCAGCCAGTCCGCATCAGGCGCCTGCTGACCGAAGCCGAAGGGTATCTGGAGCTGCAGATGCCCCAGCAGGCCCTCCGGGCATTGCAGCGGATCGACGATCCGGCCACGTTCCGCGCCCAGTGGCTGCATCTGCAAGGGCTGGCCCGGCAACAACTGGGCCAGCAGGACCAGGCCCTGGCGCTGTTGGAGCAAGCCGCCGAGCTGGCCCCCAGCAGTTTGGGCATTCAGCTGTCGCTGGCTGCCCAGCTCCGCCAGCAAGGCCGCCTGGACGAAGCCGTAGAGCGGCTGGTGCAGGTGATGAACGATGTCCCGGAGTTGGCCGGTGAATCTGCGCTGCACTATGCGCTGGCCCGCCTCTACAGTCTCCAGGGCGATAAGGCCCATCTGCTCTGGCATCTGAGCAAGGCCATTGAGCTGTCTCCCGAGCTGCGAGAGCAATTGCCGCAGGAAGAGGACTTTCGTCCCTTTGCCGACGATCCGGACTTTCAGGCGCTGCTTTCCATCATCGTCTAGGGCACGGCTTCGGGCAATCAGGGACCGCTTTGCAGCCAGCGGGGGGACAGGTAGCATAAAACGAAGCTCCCTGGTGTGCTGGAGTCCCCCTGGAGAAAGCAGGCAACGATGACGCATCGGCGGCAGATGGAGCTTCGGGGCGTGGAGGTCCACAACCTGCGCGGCGTGGACTTGGACCTTCCCCTGGGCCGCCTGGTGGTCATCTGCGGGCTCAGCGGCAGCGGCAAGACCTCGCTGGCCCTGGATACGCTCTATGCCGAGGGGCAACGCCGTTACCTGGAGACGTTTTCGGCCTATTCGCGGCAGTTCCTGGAGAAGATCCAGCGTCCGGCCGCCTTGCGGATCGACGGCATCCCCCCCTCGATCGCCGTCACCGGCGGAGAGCTGAGCCGCTCCAGCCGTTCCACGCTGGGCACGCTGACCGAGGTGTTCGACCACCTGCGGCTGGTGTTCGCCCGGGCCGCGGAGCTGCACTGTCAAGGGTGCGGCCGCCGGGTGCAGTACGACTCGCCCCAGTCGGTGCTCCGCTTCCTGGACTCCCTGCCCGAGGGACGCCGCTTGATGCTGGCCTACCCGGTGCAGCCGCTGCCGGACCAGTCCCCCGCTCAGACGCTGGCCCGACTGCAAAGCGAAGGCTACCTGCGCGTGATCTGCCAGGGGGAGACGTTCCGTCTGGATGAGGCTCCCCAGCGGGAACGCCTGGCCGAGCTCTGGGAACAGCTTCTGGGCAGCCAGGGGGACGGATCGCCGCCCGATCCGCTCGCCCCCGGGCCGGAAGTGGTGGTGGACCGCCTGGTTACAGGACGGCTGGACCCGGGCCGGTTCCACGACTCCTGCGAGCAGGCGTTCACCCAGGGGGACGGGCTGGCGGTGATCTACCTCCAGGCCCACTCGTCCGATGCGGCGGCCTGGGGCCCCGAGCTGGCCGTGGACGGAAACACATGGTATCGCACGTTGTGGAGCAACCGCTTCCGCTGCGAGTACTGCCAACGCGACTACCCGGAACCGGACCCCCGGCTGTTCAGCTTCAACAGCCCGCTGGGCGCCTGCCCGGAGTGCGAAGGTTTTGGCAATCACCTGGAGGTGGACCCGGACCTGGTGGTGCCCGATAAGCGCAAAACACTGGCCCAAGGGGCCATCGTCCCTTGGACCACTCCGGCTGCGGCCCGGGATTACCGCCGCTGGCTGCGCAAGGCCCCGCAGATGGGCATCCGCACCGACGTGCCCTACGAGGAGCTGACCGAAGAGGAACGGCAGCTGATCTGGCACGGGGATGCGGAGCGGAACTTTTACGGCATCTACGACTTCTTCCGCTACCTGGAGCGGAAGAAGTACAAGATGCACGTGCGGGTGTTTCTTTCCCGCTGGAGAAGCGAGCGCACCTGCCCGGCATGCCAGGGCCGGCGGCTACGGCCCGAGGCGCTGGCCTTCCGCATCCAGGGCCACCACATCGCCCAGGTGCACGCCATGAGCGTGGACCAGGCGGCCGAGTTCTTCCATGGCTGGGAACCTTCCCCCTGGCAGCAGCAGGTGGTCCGCGTGCCGCTGGAGCAAGTGCGGCACCGCTTGCAGTATCTTCAGACGGTGGGATTGGGCTACCTGGCCCTGGACCGCCCGTTGCGCACCCTAAGCGGCGGCGAGGCCCGCCGGGCGGCGCTCACCTCGGCCTTGGGCTCCTCGCTGGTGAACATGCTCTACGTGCTGGACGAGCCTTCCATCGGGCTGCACCCCCGGGACACCGAGCGGCTGCTACAAGCCATCGAGCAGCTGCGCGACCGCGGCAACTCGGTGATCGTCGTGGAACACGAAGAAGCCTTCCTGCGGCGAGCCGACCTGGTGGTGGAGATGGGCCCGGGAGCCGGGCACCTGGGCGGCGAGGTGGTCTTTGTGGGCACGCCCGAAGAAATGCAAAAGCATCCCGACAGCCTCACCGGGCAATATCTTTCCGGGCGGCGGTGCATTCCCACGGGCAGTACCCGCCGGGGGCACGAGATGGGCTACCTGGAGCTGGTGGGAGCCCGAGGGCACAACCTGAAAAACCTCTCGGTGCGCTTTCCCCTGGGCGTGCTGTGCGTGGTGACGGGGGTGAGCGGCTCGGGGAAAAGCTCGCTGGTACAGGAAACCCTCTACGGGGCCGTGTGCCGGAAGTTGGGGCAAAGCGGCCCCAAGCCCCTTGCCTACGACGCCCTACACGGGGCCGAGGCGCTGGACGAGGTGATCCTGGTCAGCCAAGGCTCGCTGGGGCGCACCGCCCGCAGCAACCCGGTCACGTATGTGAAGGCCTGGGACGAGATCCGCCGCGTGTTTGCCGACACCCCGGCTGCGCAAACCCGGGGTTTTTCGGCCGGGTATTTCAGCTTCAACGTGCGCGGGGGGCGGTGCGAGACCTGTTCTGGCGAGGGGCAGATTCAGGTCGATATGCAGTTCCTGGCCGATGTTTATATGACCTGCCCCGAGTGCGGCGGAAAACGCTTCCGCCCCGAGGTGCTCCAAGTCACCTACCGCGGCAAGAACATCGCCGACGTGCTGGCCATGAGCGTGCGGGAAGCGTTTTCTTTCTTCCGCGCGTTCCCCAAGGTGCTGCGCAAGTTGCAGCCGCTGGTGGACGTGGGCCTGGACTACCTGCCGCTGGGACAGCCCCTTTCCACCTTAAGCAGCGGCGAGGCCCAACGGCTGCGGCTGGCCGGGCTGCTGGGCACCCGGCGACGCGGCCGCTGCTTGTTCCTGCTGGACGAGCCCACCACCGGACTGCACTTTGCCGACGTCACACGGCTGCTGGACTGCTTCGACGCCCTGGTGGACCAGGGGCACAGCCTCATCGTGGTGGAGCACAACCTGCACCTGATCGCCGCGGCCGACTACGTGATCGACCTGGGCCCCGAGGCGGCCGATCGTGGCGGGGAACTGGTGGTGGCCGGCACGCCCGAGGAGGTGGCTTCCTGCCCCCGCTCCATTACCGGCCGCTTCCTGCAACCGGTGCTCCAGCTCCAGCAGGTGTAGCAACGCTCTTGGTTGCCCTTGCCCTTGAGCCGCCGGGGGCGATGGCCCAGAATGAACTGCGGCGCGGCTCTGCTGACCGGTCCCGGGGCGTTCCCCTGGGAACTTGGTGCCCGTTGCGGGCCGCGCCGGAGAATCATCGCACGCGGGAGAATCGAGCATGAGTTTCAGCGCCCAGCGGTTGCGCACGGTCCAACTGGTCCCGCTTACGGCCTACGACGCCCAGGGACGGCTCAACCCCCCGGTGATGGAAAAACACCTGCGGCGGCTTTACGAGGCGGGCCTGCGAGTGTTCATCCCTTGTGCCGGAAGCGCCGAGTTCCACGCGCTTTTGGCCGAGGAGATCGTGCAAGTGGTGGGCCTGGCTCGCCAGGTGCTGCCACAGGACGCGGTGCTCGTGGCCCCGGTGGGGATGCAGCTTCCTTGGGCCCTGGAGCTGGGGCGGCGGTGCCTGGAGGCCGGGGCCGATGCACTGCTGGTCATGCCGCTTGCCGCCCCTTATCTTTCCGACGCCGGGGCCTGGGACTACTACACTACGCTGCTGGACCAGTTGGCTTGCCCGACGATCATCTACAAAAAAACTCCCATCCCCTCGGATAGCCTGCTGCTGGACCTGGCCGACCATCCCCAGGTGATAGGGGTGAAGTATGCCGTGAACGACATCGACGCTTTTGCCCGCGTGGTCCAGGAGGATCAGGGCCGCATCGACTGGTACTGCGGCTCGGCCGAGCGGTTCGCCCCGTTCTTCATGCTGGCCGGGGCCAGCGGCTACACCAGCGGAGCGGGCAACCTTTGCCCCAACCTCACCCTGGCTCTTTTCCGGGCATGCAGCCAGGGGGAATGGAGCCAGGCGATGCGCATCCTGCAACTGCTGCGGCCCATCGAGGACTACCGCGCCCGGGAGAACAGCTCCTACAACATCAGTTTCCTCAAGGCGGCGATGGGGGTGGTGGGCGTGGACTTCGGGCCGCCCCGGCCGCCCCAGCGGCAAATCAAGCCCGAAGAACAACAAGAAATCCAACAGATCGTCCGCGAGGTGCTCCAGGCCGAGGCCGAAGCCGCTCGCTGGCCGGCGATGGTAGGCTGAGGCGGCCTTGCCTGGGCCGGGAAGGGCGGCGGATGAAGGATCGGCAGACCGCGGCTTCCGAAAATCGCTGCCCCTGGCAGATGCTTTCCCGGGACCAGTTGCCGCTGGGCTGGTTCCTGGTGCTAGGCTGGGGCTTTTTCTGCCTGCTGCTTGCCGCCTCCCCCGGCCCCCAACTCCCCGCACCTGGAGCTGCGGAACCGCTCCCCCGGCGGCAAACTCCCCCGGTGGAGGTTTCGCCCCCCGCCGCTGCGGGCTTCCATCCGGCCTCGCCGCCGAGGGAGGCGGCCAAGGGCCGGAAGCGCCCCGCTTTCCAGGTCGATCTGAACCAGGCCACTTGGGTGGAGCTGGCCCAACTGCCCGGAGTGGGACCCGTGCTGGCTAAGCGGATCGTGGAATATCGCCGCCGGCACGGAAACTTCCACCGGGTAGAGCAGTTGCTGCGAGTGCGAGGCATCGGCCCGCGACGCTTGGAGCACCTGCGCCCCTTTGTGGCGGTGGATCGTGCGGATTGAATCGACCGGGGGCATTGTTCTGTTGCCACCGCCTTGCTTTGGCCGAGGGCAAGCTATGGTTGAGTGGTAGCTGTCTGTTGCCCTTCCAGCCCTCGGTGAAGCATGTCCGCGCCGCAAATCCTCGCTCCCCAACAGCCCCCCAGTCGCTCGGCCCAGTGGTGGCAGCATCACGGTCCGCTGCGGGTGATGTTCATCAACACCGTGATGGACGTGGGCGGGGCCGAAACGCTGCTGCTGAACCTGGTGGATCGCCTCCGCAGCCCGTGGTTCGCTCCCGAGGTGTGTTGCTTGAAGCAGTCTGGGGCGCTGGGCCCGGAGTTCCGCCGCCGCGTGCCGTTTTTCGCTCGCCTGCTGGCCCATAAGTACGACCTGCGCGTCCTGCCCCGGCTGGCCTGGCTGCTGCGAAAACGCCGCATCGACGCGGTGGTGACCGTGGGAGCCGGAGACCGCATGTTCTGGGGACGCCTGGCGGCCTGGTGTGTGGGGGTGCCGGTGGCGATTACCGCGTTGCACTCCACCGGCTGGCCGGACCGCATCCAGTGGCTCAATCGTCAATTGAACTGGTGCACCGCGGGCTTTGTGGCCGTGGCCCAAGCCCACGCCCGCTACCTGATCCAAGAAGAAAAACTCCCTGCGGAAAAAGTGTTCGTGGTGCCCAACGGAGTGGACGTGGAACGTTTCCTCCCCGGCCAGCCGCCCCCGCGACTCTACCAGGAGCTGGGGCTTTCGCCCGAGGTGCCCGTGGTGGGAATCGTGGCCGCCTTGCGCCCGGAGAAGAACCACGAAGGCTTCCTCCGCATGGCCCGAAATGTGGCCGACCAGGTGCCGCAGGTCCGTTTCCTGGTCGTAGGCGATGGCCCGCGGCGGGAGGAGCTGGAAGAGCTGGCCCGCTCCCTCGACCTGCAACAGCACGTTCTTTTCCTCGGTACCCGCCGGGACGTGGAGGAGCTGCTGCGGCTGATGCACGTGGTGGTGCTCACCTCGCACGTGGAAGCCGCCCCGGTGACGATCCTGGAAGCAATGGCCACCGGACGCCCCTTTGTCGCCCCGGCCGTCGGTTCCATCCCCGAGCTGATCGCCGACGGGGAAACCGGTTTCGTGGTCCCGCCGGGGGAGCTTGAAATCCACGCCCAGCGCGTGGTGCAACTGCTCCAGGACGCTGCCTTGCGAGAACGGCTGGGCCAGGCGGCTCGCCGCCGTGCCGAGCGGCACTACAGCCTGGAGAGCATGGTCCGCGGCTACCAGCAACTGCTCTTGGGGCTTTTTTGCCGCAAACGCGGGGTGGCCCCCCCGCCGGGACTGGAAGAGCTGTGGAGTGCCCAGCCGCAAGTGGTCCCGGCCGAACTTCCCGCTTGCCCTTGACCCCCCTTCACTCCCACCAGCCCAACCGTCTCAAGACCTTCTGTGTCGGGGAGGGCAGCGGCACCTGGTCCAGCCGCCGGATGGGAAACCATCTGGCTCCTTCCGGCAACTTCGCTCGGCGGTTGGCCACCTCCGCCTGGAACACCTGCTGCCGCACGCGGAAACGCGTCACCGTGTACTGAGCTGTAAAGCACCGCCGGGGAACAAACCCGGCCACGCCTAGCAGCTCACGGGCCCAACCGGCCACCTGGGCCGACTCCGCCCGGGCCGAAGCGATCTGTTTGCGCGGCAAGTCCCACAGCCCGGCCCACCACTCCCCCCGCTCCCGCTGCTGCAACAGCACCTGCCCTCGGCTCCGTAGGGCCAGCACCACCTCGTGCCGCTGTTCCCAGCGGGGGCGAGCGTTAGATCGGGGCAACTGCTGCTCCAGGCCCAACTCCCGGGCACGGCAAAGAGCCTCCACCGGACACTGCGCGCACTGCGGGCTCTGCGGCCGACACACCAGCGAACCCAACTCCATCATCGCCTGGTTGAACGTGCCCGGCGCTTTGCGCGGCAGCAGCACCTGGGCCAGTTGCCACAGGTAGCGCTGGCCGGCGGCTCCCTCCACCGGCTGCTGGTAAGCGGCCAATCGGGCCAGCAGCCGCTTGGTGTTGGCCTCCAGGATCGGCACCCGCTTGCCCAGGGCGATCGACAGCACCGCCCCGGCCGTGTAACGCCCCACCCCGGGAAGCGAAAGCCACTGCTGCAGCGTCTGGGGGAACTCACCCCCCCAGCGGCGAACGATCTCTCGGGCCGCCTGGTGCAATTGCCGCCCGCGGCGATAATAGCCCAACCCCTGCCAAAGCCGCAGCACCTCTTCCTCCTCGGCCGCGGCCAGGTGGTGCACGCTAGGTAACGCGGCCACAAAACGCTCAAAGTACGGCACCACCGTCTGTACCTGGGTTTGTTGCAGCATCACTTCGGAAATCCACACGCGATACGGCGTGGGCTCATCGCGCCAGGGGAGCTGCCGGGCACACCGGGCATACCAGGCCAGCAATCGCCGCCGCAGTCGCTGCCGCCACGGGGGTGCAGGGAACCACAGCGAGCCCTCCTGTGCAGAAGCTGCGGCGTTTTGGCCTCGGCGAATCTCGGGCATAAAGCGAAACCGGCTCAGGCAAGTACAATCATCCAATCCCGGACCAGGTGCTCTTTTCTTACACCGCAGCCGTTTGGCCTGCAAACCGCCTCTTGGGCACCGGGGGCTTGGAGGCGTGGAGGCTTGGGGGCTTGGGGGATGGTGAGCCGCCGGTGTAAGCCGGCGGTTGGCCAGCGTAGCAACGGCCACAAACCGTAGCAACCGCGTGCTCACGCACGCGGCTCGCCGGAACTGTTACCGTGGCGCGAAAACAAGCGTGCGTTTTCACGCAACAGCCAGCCGCCGACTTCAGTCGGCGTAAAAGAGCCCCCCGCGTCAGCGGGGGGAGAAACAGTATCGACTTGCGGCTTGCGACCTGCGCCGTGCGCCGGTGCTTCCGCTCCGGGCAGGAATCGGCTTGCACCGTGCGCTTTTCACTGGTGCTTCCGCACCGGGCAGGAAAAAGCGTGTTTTGTGGAAAACAACGTACCTGATGGACTTGCTTTGATTCTTGCAACGGCGAGCCGCCGGCGCCGGCCGGCGGTTGAACGGCGAGCCGGGAGCACGAGCTCCCGGAGGAGAATCCCAAGCAAAACGTTTTGAGCTCTCCATTTGGGTTTCTCTTTTCGGCCCTCGGCAAGTAAAACTAGGAGTAACCAAAACGCGCTGCCCCTTGTCCATCCGGAAGGAGGTGAACCTATGTTTGCTCGGACCAAGGCTCCCCTGTGGATGGGGTTGGGTCTCGTCGGCGGCTTGTTGCTGGGTTGGTTCGCCGCAGCCCAAAGCCAGAAATCCCAGCGGCCGATGCTCTTCGAGCTGCGCATCTACACCACGGCCCCGGGCCGGTTGCCCAAGCTGCACCAGCGCTTCCGCAACCACACGATGAAACTGTTCAAAAAGCACGGGATGACCAACGTGGGCTACTGGGTCCCGCTGGACAAGAAGGACACGCTCATCTACATCGTGGCCCACCGCGACCAGCAGGCGGCCAAGCGTTCCTGGGAGGCGTTTCGCAACGACCCGCAGTGGCAGAAGGTGTTCCGCGAATCGCGCAAGGACGGCCCCATCGTGACCAAAGTGCAGCGCCACTTCATGCGCCCCACCGACTACTCCCCCCTGCAACGCACGCCCTAAGGTGTCAAGCTGCCCTGGCTGCTTCTTTGAGGTCGATCAAACAGCTCTCCACTGCCGATTGATCCCGGCAGGAAAAAAACCAAAGGGGCAGAGTTTCTTTTTGTGGTATTCCGCTGTCGGCTCGAAACCCCCCGAGGGCAACCCCATTGCCAAAAAACGCTTGACAGGGCCGATAATTTGGATATATTGATCCTGTAATCCGACAATGCCTGCCCCTTTCGGCGGTTCGCCCCTGCCGGGCCAGCCGCCCCCGCCTGAAGAAGACAACAAAGTCTTCGCTCCTTTCCGGGGCGAAGGCTTGCCCGCCTGAAAAAACCGACAGCGTTCCCGCCCCCGTTTCTGCAGGAGGCCAAGCAAAGGCGCTTCTTGCTTTGCCGACTTGCCCCCTGCGGCCCGCCGCACAGGAGGTTCTGCCATGCGACGTCCGGCTGTGCGCAGCACCGCGATCTGTGTCGTTCTTTCCCTGGTCGGTTGGTTTTTGGCAGGCCGCGCGCCGGCCGAAGAAAAAGCCAAACCGGCTGCTTCCAGGGCCAAGGTGGAAAAGCTGGTCGTCTTCCCCTCGGCGATTCACTTGGCCGGGGCCCGCGCCAGCCAGTCCCTGCGGGTGGTGGCCCACTTGAGCGACGGCACGCGCAAGCTGGTCACCGACCAGTGCTCTTACCAGAGCAACCAGCCGCAGGTGGCCTCGGTGCAGGGGCCGGGGGTGATTGTCCCACATGGCAACGGCCAAACGCAGATCGTGGTCCAGTACCAGGGGGCCAAGGCGGAAGTGCCGCTGCGGGTGAGCCGCCGCGAGGACAAGCACTACAACTTCCGCAACGACGTGCTGCCGGTGCTTTCCAAGCTGGGGTGCAACCAGATGGGCTGCCACGGTTCGCCCAAGGGCAAAAAGCGGTTGCATCTTTCGCTGTTCAGCGCCGACCCGCACAAAGACTACCTGCAAATCGTCGAGCCGAAAAAGAAACTCATCGACCCGAAGAACCCCGAGGAAAGCTGGCTGCTGCAAAAGGCCCTGTGCTACGAGGACCACGGGGGCGGGGACGTGCTGCAGGAGGACTCCCCGGAGCATCGCCTGCTGCTGGAGTGGATTGCCCAGGGAGCTCCCGAGGGGAAACCCGACGATCCGCTGCTTGAGCGGATCGAGGTGTTCCCCCGCCGCTGGGAAGTGCAGCCGGGGCAAAGCTACCCGCTGTTGGTGGAAGCCTACTACAGCGACGGCACGGTGGAAGAGGTGACCCACCTGGCCTGGTTCAAGTCCAACGAGGAAGCGGTGGCCAAGGTGAGTCCGGCAGGCCAAGTGACCGGCACCGGCTACGGCGAGGCGGTGGTGCTGGTGAGCTACAACGGGGCGCTGGCCTCGGCCCGCGTCCGCTCGGCCCAGCCGGTGAAAGTGAAGTTCCCCGACGTGCCGGTCAACAACCGCATCGATGAGCTGGTGCTGGCCAAGCTGCGGGAGCTGAACATCGTCCCCTCGGAACTTTGCACGGACGAGGAGTTCCTGCGGCGAGTTTATCTGGACGTTATCGGCGTGCTGCCCACCCCCGAGGAAGCCCGGCGGTTTCTTGCCGACCCAAGTGCGGACAAGCGAACCCGATTGATCGACCAGCTGCTCCAGCGGCCCGAGTACGCCGACTTCTATGCCGTGAAATGGGGCGACATTTTGCGGATCAATCGCGGGATTCCCTCTCGGCTTCAGGACAAGGGGATGTGGGCCTACTATCGCTGGCTGTGGCACGCGCTGGACAGCAACATGCCGATGGACCGCTTCGTGCACGAGCTGCTCACGGCCACCGGCAGCGGCTACCGCAACGGCCCGGCCAACTTCTTCCGCGTGGGCCGCGACCCCCAAGGCATGGCCGAGCAGGCATCGACCGTGTTCCTGGGCGTGCGGTTGGATTGCGCCCATTGCCACAATCATCCCTTCGAGCGGTTCAAGTTGATGGACAACCTGGGCATGGCCGCCTTCTTTGCCCGGGTACGGATCAAGCGGACCCAGGAGCAG
>JALSGI010000530.1 GCA_026982835.1 Planctomycetota bacterium
TGCCCTGGCGCTTTACGTGCTCGTGACGGGGCTTTCGGTCCCGGTGGCCAACGTGTTGAGCATTCTCTACGGGATGCTTTTTGGCTTTTGGGCGGCGCTGGTGCTGGTGAGTTTCGGTTCCACGGCCGGAGCCACACTGGCCATGCTCCTGGCCCGGTATGTGCTTCGTCCCTGGGTGCAGCGCCGCTTTGGCCCCCGGCTGGAGGTGCTGCAACGGCACTGGCGGCACGAAGGGAGCTGGTACTTGTTCTCGCTGCGGCTGGCCCCGGTGGTGCCGTTTTGGCTTGTCAACCTGGCCATGGGCCTGCTGCCGGTGCGGGTGGGGACGTTCTGGTGGATAAGCCAACTGGGGATGCTGCCCGGCACGGTGCTTTACGTAGGGGCGGGGGCCGCCTTGGACCTGCCGCAGCTGCTGGCCGAAGGCCCTCCGGCGGTGTTCACTCCGCGGGTGCTGGTGCTGTTTTGCCTGCTGGCAGTGTTTCCACTTGCGGCCCGGCGGCTGCTGCGACGGTGGCAAGATTCAACCCATCCTCACGGGGGGTGATCCCGGCGGTTGGTTCTGGAGTGCGTGCGCGTTGTTTCTCGTCAACCCGAGCTGCAAGTGTAAGCCGTGGTTTTTCAAAACAATGGCCGCCGTTGCTCCTGTTCAAAGCAACCGGGAGCTTACGCTCCCGGCTCGCCGCTTGGTGTGCCACGGAACGCTTGTCCTCACTCTCCCCAAGTCCCCATCCCTCCATGCCTCCATGCCTCCACGCCTTCCAGCCCTCCTCACGGTACCATCCGGGGTGGATCGCTGCGGAGAAAGAACATCCGATCCAGCACTTTGCCTTCCAGGTTCTTGATCTCTACCTGCAAGCGAACCGGCCGCTGCGAGCGGTCCAGCGTGATGAGCAAGTAGTTGTCCTGGCTGGCCAGGAACTGCGAGTGGGGGTCCGGGTAGCGGTCACCCGTGCCGCGAAGCGAGGTGTTGTAAAAGGTCACTCCGGCGGTGGCGGCCCGTTCGGCAAAGTGCCCGAATCCGGCCACGCACAGCGTATTCTTCTGTAACAAGGGCCACCAAATCCCCCCGGCCAACTGGCGCACCAGCGAGTGCTTTTCGTTGTAGAGCGTGATCGTGTAACGGGGGCCTTTGGCCATCAGGGCCCGGTACCAGGCGTACTGCCGCGAGTTGCGATCCGCCGGGCTGGCCGATTGCCAGGTGGTGCCCTGGTCGGCGGTGTGGTGCAGGTCCAGGGCGACGAAACGCACCTCGAACCACGGCACGTCCAGGTGCCACCACCGCTCCTCCCCGGGCAGCTCCACAAAGCGGCAAAACGCCTCGGCCGCCACGTCGTACACCGGCTCCGGCGGAAAGCGGCGCCCGCGGGGGCGGATTTGCTTGTCGTGGTTGCCCAGGGCCGGCAAGAAAATCACCGAGCGGAAAAGCTCCCGGTAGGCCCGCACCAGCTTCAGGTAAGGCTCAATGCACCCCCGCTTGCCCACGCCGCAAAGCGAGTGCAGGTTGGGGATGTTGTCCCCGGCCGTAAGCAGCAGATGAGGCCGATCCGCCGCCAAGGCCCGTAGCGGCACGTGCCGATGCCAGTTGGCCACCACGGCCACGCGGAGTTGCTTCCCTCCCAGCCCCTGAAACTCCCACCAGGGACTGGCTAGCTTGCCCGTTTGCACCCGGTAGCGATACATCCCCGGGTGCGGCTCCCCCAGCGGCACTTTCACATGATGCAGCTTCCGGCGGCCCGGAACGTACACCCGCCGTGTGGTTCCATCCGGCATGCGGAGTTCCACGCGGGAGTCGCCCGGGGTGGGACTTACCCAGCTGACCACCACATGGTCCGGCGCCGGGGTATTGCAGGTAATCCACACGGGGAAAACCGCTTCCTGTTGGGCGGGGCAGGGCAGGGGGGCAAGCAAGCCCAAAAGCAGCGAAAGCATGCCGGCAAATCGCAGGGGCATGGAGCTTTCTCCGCAAAGCGGTCCGGGGGAGGGTTTACGCAAATCGCGCCACAGACTCCTTTGAGCATCATGCTTTGCCTCCGGCGGCAAGGCAACCCAAGGAGGCATCCGGCCGAAAAACGGTCGTATTGACGAACTGCCTCGGATTGCCACAATGCGGAAAAACGCTTGCCCTCCGGTGCCCGTCTGCTTGCGAGGACGCCGCCAATGAATCGTCTTCAGCGCCTGGTCCAGAGCTCCGTCGGGGCCAAAATCACCATCGCCATCACGGGGTTGCTGCTGTTCGCCTTTGTGATC
>JALSGI010000531.1 GCA_026982835.1 Planctomycetota bacterium
TCAGACCGGCGTTATACTCCGCTTTTGCTCTGCTTATGCTTTTCTGGTGGCTTCCCGGGTGGCCTGCGTGAGGGTAAAAACACGGTCCGGTGGAATCGGGGCCGTCATTTTGAAACCCTTGGTCGGAGCAGGCCGTCTTAAAAACCCACTGCCCCCCAAGCCAACACCGTGCGGCCATCAAAATGTCAAGAAAAGTGGTCGATTTGCCTTGCCGCGGCACCTCTTGCTGCTTCATCCAACGCTTGGGCAAACGGTGATAAAGGCCATCCACTGCGGATGCCCTTCTCTCCCCCCGCTTACGCGGGGTACGTGTTTAGCGTGCAAGCCCATGACGAAGCGTTTCCAGAGCAAAAAAGTGTCGATTTTTGTCCGGCGAGCCCCGGACTTCAGTCCGGTACGTGTTTAGCCAGCTAGCAGCCGGAGGACCGACGCCGCAGGCGTCGCACTCTGGTAGCCGGGGGTCGTCAGACCCCCGGGAGGCAGCGTTTTTCCTTGTCTTTGAGCATCCCGAAGGGATGCCAGAGGGCAAAACGGTCCTTGTTTCTGGCACCCCTGCCGGGGTGCTGGGTGGGGTAATGACCGTGCTTTCCGGTGGTCTCCGCTGCGCTCCGACCACCGGCTACTGGGCTGGCAAGCCTTCGGCTTGCTTTATGGTTTGGGCACATCACACCTTGTGATAGCACGCTAAACACGTACTCAGTCCGGGGAGAGTCGAAGAAACGCATTCGGTTGTTTTTCTCCGCCAGCTGAAGCTGGCGGCTCGCCGCTGGCAAGAATAAACGCTTATTTCTACCACGTACGGAAGCGTCGGATCAGCAATGTGCCAGCTGGCTAAACACGTACTACGCGGGGGGCTTAATTAGCTGCGGTACCGGAGATCGCCGCAGCTGTCTCCCCCCGCTTACGCGGGGGGCTCTTAGCGGTGCGAATCAGCTTTTGTTCCTGCCCGGTGCGGAAGCACCACCGCAAGACCCAAGCCCCACGACCCACGACCCAAGACGCCGCACTGCCGTGCGGGGTGCCGTTTCCCTCCAAGCCTCCACGCCTCCCGGTCCTCCGCAGGACCGGGAGCCGAAACGATCCCTCATTGTGAGAACCGAGGGTTTTCAGTAAAATCCATCGCGTGAGGCCTCCGCCCCTTGGGACGGAAGCCCCTGTTGACGGATTCGCTGGAAGCTTTGATTTTGCAATAACTTGAGATAACCACACAGGAGGTTTCTCTTGGCTGACCAGGTGCCGCCGGCTGCCGGCTCCCCGCAGGAAGGGGGGGGCCAGGTGCTGCTGACCCCCATCCAGGACGAGCTCAAGCAGAGCTATCTCACCTACGCGATGAGCGTGATCAAGTCCCGGGCGTTGCCGGACGTTCGGGACGGGCTGAAGCCCTCGCAGCGCCGCATCCTGGTGGCCATGCACGATCTGCGGTTGGGGCCCAACGCAGCCCGGGTCAAGTGCGCCAAAATCTCCGGCGATACCAGCGGCAACTACCACCCCCACGGCGAGGCGGTCATCTATCCCACGCTGGTGCGCATGGCCCAAGAGTGGAACATGCGCTACGTGCTGATCGACAAACAGGGCAACTTCGGCTCCATTGCCGGGTTGCCCCCGGCGGCCATGCGTTACACCGAGGCGCGGCTTTCGCACTTCGGGGCCATGATGCTGGAAGACATCGACCTGGACACGGTCGATTTTCTGCCCACCTACGACGAACGCCGCACCGAGCCGGTGGTGCTCCCCTCGAAGTTCCCCAACCTGCTGGTCAACGGGGCTTCGGGCATCGCCGTGGGCATGGCCACCTCGGTGCCGCCGCACAACCTGGGGGAAATCTGCGACGCGCTGGTGCGGCTGATCGACGAGCCGGACACCACGATTGAAGAGCTGCTGCAGATCGTGCCCGGGCCGGATTTCCCCACCGGAGGGATCATCTGCGGCCGGTCCGGTATCCGCCGCGGCTACTACACGGGCCAAGGCTCCGTGGTGGTGCGCGCCCGGGCCGAAATCGAGGAGTTGCCCAACGGCCGCAGCCGCATCGTGGTCAATGAAATCCCCTTCCAGCAGACGCGCGACCGGGTCATTGAGAAAATCGCCCAACTCATAACCGACGAGCGGATCAAGGGCATCCAGGACATTCACGACTACAGCGACCTGAAAGAGCCGGTCAAGATCGTCATTGATCTGAAAAAAGACGCCGACCCGGACGTGGTGCTCAACCAGCTTTATCAATACTCTCCCTTGCAAGATACGTTCTCCATCCACCTGATCGCCCTGGTGGACGGCAAGCCGCAAACGCTCACTTTCAAGGAGCTGCTGGAGGAGTACCTGCGGCACCGCCGCACGGTGATCCGCCGCCGCACGCAGTTTCTGCTCAACAAGGCCCGCACCCGCAAGCACACCGTCGAAGGACTGCTGCTGGCCCACGCCAACATCGACGAGGTGATCCGCACCATCCGCACCTCCAGTACCCAGGCCGAGGCCAAACAGCGGCTCATGCAGCTGGAGTGCCCGGCCGCCTTGCTTCGCCGGGCGCTGGGAGAACGCGGCTTTGCCGCCTTCGAGCAGGAACGGGGCCGGGCCGAGGTGTATCATCTCACGCCCGTGCAGGCCGACGCCATCCTCAAGATGAGTCTGGGCCAGTTGGTCAACCTGGAACAAGAAAAACTGGCCGAGGAGTTCAACAAGCTGCTGGACCAGATTGCCGAGTACACCCGCATCCTCAGCGACGAAAAAAACATCCTGCAGATCATCCGCAACGACCTGCTGGAGCTGAAGCGCAAGTGGGCCGACCCGCGACGCACCGAAATCAGCGACCAGGAGCTGGGCACCTTCGACATCGAGGACCTGATCCCCGAGGAGACGATGGTGGTGACCATCACCCATCACGGCTACATCAAGCGCACCCCGATCAGCGTCTATCGGGCGCAGCGCCGCGGGGGCAAGGGGCTGCGGGGGGCTCGCACCGACGAGGAAGACCCCGTGGAGCACCTGTTCGTCGCCTCCACGCACGCCTATCTGCTGTTTTTCACCAACCGGGGAAAGGTGTATTGGAAGAAGGTCTATGACCTGCCCCAGGGGAGCCGCGACGGCCGCGGCCGGGCCATCGTCAACCTGCTGCGGCTGGCCGAAGACGAAAAAGTGACCGACTGCCGCCCGGTGCGCCAGTTCGACGAGGACAGCTACCTGGTGATGGCCACCCGCAACGGGCTGGTGAAGAAGACGCTGCTTCAGGCCTACAGTCGGCCGCTGCGGGGAGGCATCATCGCCATTAAGTTGCGCCCCGGCGATGAGTTGGTGGATGTGGTCGTGGCCCGCGACGGCGACGAGCTGCTGCTGGCCACCGCGGCCGGGATGGTGATCCGCTTTGCCGAGAGTGATGTGCGGGCCATGGGTCGGGCCGCCTCGGGTGTGAAGGGCATTTCGCTTTCTTCCGGCGATCGCGTGGTGGGCATGGTCATTGCCGATCCGGAAAAGTACCTGCTGACCGTCTGCGAGCACGGCTACGGCAAGCGCACCCCCTTTGGCCCCGGCCAACTGGACGACGAACCGGAAGAGCCCTCGGACGCGGAAGCGGAACCCCCGGCCGCTGCGGCCGAGGACGAAGCCGGCGGCAACGGGCACCCCTCCAGCACCATGCGCTACCGGCTGCAGCGCCGTGGCGGCAAGGGCATCCGCGACATTAAAACCACCCCCCGCAACGGTCCCGTGGTGGGCATCGCCTCGGTAGCCGAGGACGACGAGGTGCTGATGATCACCGCCCGGGGCAAAATCCAGCGAATCCACGCAGGGGAGGTGAGCGTCATCGGCCGCAACACGCAAGGGGTGCGGTTGATGACCTTGGACGAAGGCGACACGGTGGCCGCCGTGGTCCGCGTGCCCAAGGAAGAGCCGGAGGAAGAAGCCGAACCGCCCAAAGGCAGCCAGCCGGGGGCATAAGGGGCGTTTAGCCAGCTAGCACTTGCATGCTTGGCATGGTGCTTCCACCCCCGGCGAGCATCGGCGTGCGGCTTGCGCCATGCGGCCTACGCAAGGTGCTTCCGCACCCGGCGAGCCCCCCGCGTTAGCGGGGGGGGAGAACGGCGAGCCGGGAGCGTAAGCTCCCGGTTGCTAAACTAAAGCAGCATTGGGTGCCGTTTTATGAAAAACCGCGTGCTCACGCACGCGGCTCGCTGGAGCTTCCGCTCCAATGCAAGAACAAGCGCGGATCGGCGAGGTTCGCAGCGTAAGCTGCGGGAGGGGGAGGACAAGGTCACGGCCAAGCCGTAGGAATGGAAAAGAACGCGGGTTTTGTTGGACGTTCACTTACCAGTGAGCCTCTCCAAAGCATGTGATCCTTGATAGCGAGCTACATACATGTCCGGCTGAAGCCGGAGGCTTGCCGGCGACAACCGATCCCAGACTGCTTGCAGTCTCCTGCGTCTGAAACAAGCGTTCCATGAGTTCTCCCCGAGCGTTGATCACCGGCATCACGGGCCAGGATGGCTCTTACCTGGCAGAGCTGTTGCTGGAAAAGGGCTACGAGGTGCACGGCATGGTGCGCCGCAGCAGCACGGAGAACTTCGAGCGGATCGAGCACCTGCGCGATCGGATCGTGCTGCACCAGGCCGACCTGCTGGACCAGCTTTCGCTCATTCACTTGCTGGAACAGGTGCGGCCGCGGGAGCTTTACAATCTGGCTGCCCAGAGCTTCGTCCCCACCAGCTGGAAGCAGCCGCTTTTGACCGGGGAGTTTACCGCCTTGGGCGTCACACGGCTGCTGGAAGCGGTGCGGCTGGTGGACCCGCAGATCCGCTTCTTTCAGGCCAGCAGCAGCGAGATGTTCGGCTCGGTGCAGGAGGAGCCCCAGAACGAGCAAACCCCCTTCTGGCCCCGCAGCCCTTACGCGGTGGCCAAGGTGTATGGGCATTTTATCACCATCAACTACCGGGAAAGTTACGGGCTGTTTGCCTGCTCGGGGATCAGCTTCAACCACGAGTCGCCTCGCCGGGGCAAGGAGTTTGTCACCCGCAAGGTGACCGACGCGGTGGCCCGGATCAAGCTGGGCCTGCTGGACCACCTGAAGCTGGGCAACCTGCAAGCCCGGCGCGATTGGGGCTACGCGGGCGATTACGTGCGGGCCTTCTGGCTCATGCTCCAGCAGGAGGAGCCGGACGACTACGTCATCGCCACCGGGGTGCAGCACTCGGTGCAGGAGCTGGTGGAGATCGCCTTTGAGCACGTGGGTCTGGACTGGCGGAAGTACGTGCAGGTGGACCCGGCCCTGTTCCGCCCCGCCGAGGTGAACTCGCTGCGGGGCGATGCCAGCAAGGCGCGGCGCAAGCTGGGCTGGCAGCCCACGGTCGATTTTGAACAACTGGTGCGGATGATGGTCGATGCGGACCTGAAGCGCTGGCAGGCGGCCATTTCGTGAGATGGTTCTGGTTGGTTTCTTATGCGCGTCTGGATTACGGGCGTTACCGGTTTCCTGGGTTCGCACCTGGCCGAGCACTTGCTGGCCTGCGGCCACCAGGTGTTGGGCACCAGCCGCCGCGGGTGCTGGCCCCCCTGGCTTGCTCACTTGCGGGCACAGGTGCCGCTGGTGGCCTGGGACGTGCGCCGGGGAGCTCCGGCCCGGGTCTGGGATGCCGTGGCCCGTTTCGCCCCCCAGGCGGTGTTTCACCTGGCCGCCTGCAGCGTTCCCTGGCGTTGTGGGGCCCAAGAGCCCACGCCCCAGGCCCTGCAGGTGAATGTTGAGGGCACGCGGTACGTGTGCCAGGTGGCCTGGGAGCTTTCCCCCCGGCCGCGGCTGCTGCTGGCCAGCAGCGCGCATGTGTATCGCTTTCCTCCCCGGTGGGGCTGCCGTGTGGATGAGGCGGCTCCCGTGGAGCCTCGTGGGGGCTACGGGCAAAGCAAGCTGGCGGCCGAGCAGGTGGTGTGGCGTTTTTTCCGCCGGGGATTGCCGGCCGTGGTGCTGCGGTCGTTTAATCATGCCGGGCCACGGCAGGACCGGCACTTGATGCTCTCCCAGTGGTGCCGGCAACTGGCCGCCGGCCGGGATGTGCTGGCCGTGCACAATCGCACCACCTGGCTCGACCTGCTGGATGTGCGCGACGCGGTGCGGGCCTACCGGGCGGCGATGTTGCACGGCAGCCCCGGGCTGGTTTACAACGTGGGCGCAGGCACCGCCGTCACCAGCGGCTGGGTGCTCCAGCAGTTGTTGGCCTGCTATGGCCGGCCGGTGCGCGTGGAGGAAGACTCCCCGGGCCTGCGGCGCAACCTGGTGGCCGACGTGAGCCGCTTGCGCCGCCTGGCGGGCTGGTACCCGCGGGTGCCGCTGCAGCAGACGGTGGCCGATTGTTTGCAATTCTGGCAACAGTGGTGGAAGAGCACGCCCGGAGCGGAAAAAGACGGCGTTTAATGTCCCCCCTTGGCTCACCCCGGCATCTTCCCTAGCGAAGGAGGCCTTTTGTGAAGATTACCATGGTGGGCACCGGCTACGTGGGGTTGGTGACCGGAACTTGCTTTGCCGACACGGGCAACCGCGTGGTCTGCGTCGATGTGGACCAGGAGAAAATCTTCCGGTTGCAGCGGGGCGATATTCCCATCTACGAGCCGGGCCTGGCCGAGTTGGTGCACCAGAACATGAAACACCGCCGCTTGAGCTTCACCACCCGACTGGTGGAAGCAGTCCCGGGAAGCGATTTCGTGTTCATTGCCGTGGGCACTCCGCAGGGGGAGGACGGTTCGGCCGACTTGAGCAACCTGTGGGCGGTGGTGGACCAACTGGCCCCGGTGCTGGAGCCGCAAACCGTGGTGGTCATCAAGAGCACCGTGCCGGTGGGGACCAACGCCCAGGTGACCCGCCGCTTGGAGGAGAAGCTGGGCCGCCGCGTGGATGTGGCCAGCAACCCGGAGTTCCTCAAGGAAGGCTCGGCCCTGGAAGACTGCATCAAGCCGGACCGCGTGGTGGTGGGCGTGCGTCGTGAGGAGGTGGGCCGTCGGCTGCGGCGGCTCTATGCCCCGTTTTTACGCACCGATCGGCCGTTTCTCGTGATGAGCCCGGAAAGCGCCGAGATGACCAAGTACGCGGCCAACGCCATGCTGGCCACCAAGATCAGCTTCATCAACGAGATGGCCAACCTGTGCCAGGCCCTGGGGGCGGACATCAACGACGTGCGTCGGGGGATCGGCCACGATGCCCGCATCGGCTTTGCGTTTCTGTTTCCCGGGCTTGGCTACGGGGGGAGCTGTTTTCCCAAGGACGTGCGGGCCTTGCAAGCCATGGCCCGCCAGTTGGGACTCCAGCCCCGCATCCTGGAAGCCGTGGACCAGGTGAACCAGCAGCAGAAGCGCGTGCTGCTGGATGCGGTGCACGAGGAGCTGGGGGAGGATCTTTCCGGGCACAAGGTGGCCGTGTGGGGACTGTCGTTCAAGCCGCGAACCGACGACATTCGGGAGGCCCCCTCGCTGGTGGTGGTGGACCACCTGCTGCGGCACGGGGCGCAGGTGCAGGCGCACGACCCGGTGGCCCTGGAAAATGTGCGGCGCCACTTTGCCAAGCACCCCCGGCAGGCGAACCTCTCCCTGCACGAAGACCCCTACGAGGCCCTCTGCGGAGCGGACCTGCTGGTCATCTGCACCGAGTGGAAGGAGTTCCAGCATCCGGACCTGGAGCTGATGCGCCGGCAGATGCGTCGGCCGATCATCTGCGACGGCCGCAACCTTTACGAGCCGGAACTGATGGCCGAAGCGGGGTTCGTGTATCACTCCATCGGCCGGGCGCCGGTGCGTCCGCGGTAAGCGGGCCTTACCCTGGGCCGTGCGATCCGGCGGGGAGGACCTGGCCCGGGGAACTCTCAGAGGCGTCTTTTCCTGGCACCGGGATTGCGTTACCAAAGTAGAACGTGCTCTGCTTAGGAAAGGTGTTTTCAGACGGTGCGGACCCGCGAAACGGACTCGGCTGGGGTGAACGTGGAAGTTGTAACGCGGTTGGAGGCGTTGCAACCCTCCCACCGGGGAGGGGCGGTGGCCGTGGGCAACTTCGACGGGGTGCACCGGGGGCATCAGCGGATCGTGGCCGCGCTGGTGCAACAGGCCCGGCAGGTCAGCGGTCCGGCCGTGGTCTTTTCCTTCGACCCCCACCCGGCCCAGCTGCTTCGGCCCCAAGAGGCCCCGTCCCCCTTGTGCTGGCCGCAGCGAAAAGCCCAATTGCTGGCCCAGGCCGGGGCGGAGCTGATCGTGCTCTATCCCACCGACGAAGCGCTGCTGACGCTGGAGCCGGAAGCGTTTTTCCGGCGGATCGTGGTGGAATCGCTGGGTGCTCGGGCCTTGGTCCAGGGGGGAAATTTTCGCTTTGGCCGCGGCCGGCGCGGGGACATCCACCTGCTGCAACGGCTTTGCCAGGAACACCAGGTGGAACTGACCGTGATCGACCAAGCGCGTGTGGATCACCTGGTGGTGTCCAGCTCGCTTGTGCGCCGCCTGCTTCAGCAGGGCAACGTGGCCTTGGCCGCCCGGTGCCTGGGGCGGCCGCATCGGGTGCGGGGGCGGGTGGTGCCAGGGCGGCGGCGCGGGCAGCGGCTGGGGTTTCCCACGGCCAACCTGGAGCAGATTCCCGTGCTGGTGCCCGCCCCGGGCGTCTATGCCGCCTGGGCCTATGTTCCCCAGGGACACTGGCCGGCGGCGGTGAACGTGGGGGGCAATCCTACTTTCGGCGAGCAACAATTGAAGGTGGAAGCCCACTTGATCGGCTTCCAGGGAGAGCTTTCCGGCCAGGAGCTGGAGCTGGACTTCGTGGAACGGCTGCGAGAAGTGCAAGCCTTCGCCGATGCGGAAGCCCTGACCCAACAACTCGCCCAGGACGTGCAGCGGGCCCAGCGGTTGCTGCGCAGCAGCCCCTGGCGCCCCCAGAGTCCGACCCCTCCAGCCTGACCATGAAGCCCGGTGGACGCTCGCCGCACCGAGTTGCACAATAACAGGCTGTTGTGCTATTGCCGAAAAGGAGAGCGGATGGTCCCTACGCGCGTGGATTGGACCCCTCTGGAGCAGATGCTCCAGCGGTGCCACCAGGTGGTGCTCACCAGCCACATCCGCCCGGATTGCGACGCCCTGGGCAGCGAGCTGGCCATGGCCGCGCTGCTGCGCCGCTTGGGTAAGCAGGTGCGGATCGTCAACGCCCAGGCCACGCCGCCCAACCTGGCCTTCATCGATCCGCAGGGCCAGATCCAGGTGCTCGATGAACACGTGCCCCGACAGCAAGTGCTGCAAGCCGAGCTGCTGATGGTGCTGGACACCAGTGCCTGGGCGCAACTGGGCGCGATGGCCGAGGTGATCCGTTCGTTTGGTGGTGCCAAGGCGGTGATCGATCACCACCAGAGCTCCGACGACCTGGGAGCGGTGGAGTTCCGCGACACGGCTGCGGAGGCCACCGGGCGATTGGTCTTCGAGGCGTGCCGGCACTTCGGCCTGGAGCCGGATGCCCAGATGGCCCGCGCCCTGTTTGCCGCCCTGGCCACCGATACCGGCTGGTTCCGCTTTCGCTCCACCAACCCGGGCACGTTCCAGGTGGCCGCCCAGTTGCAACAGGCCGGGGCGGTGCCTCAGGAGATCTACACGCAGTTGTACGAACAAGACACGCTGGCCCGGTTGCAACTGCGGGGCCGCATCCTGGCCCGGGCGCAAACCGAACTGGGAGGCCGGGTGATCCACTCGGCCGTGTTTTGCCGGGATTTCGAGGAGACGGGGGCTCATCGGGCCGACACCGAGGACGCCATCAATCTCACGCTGGTGGTGGCCGGGGTGCAGGTGGCCATGATTCTGATCGAGCTTTCGCCCGGGGAGTTCAAACTTTCGCTTCGCAGCCGCTGCCATGTGGATTGTAGCCAGGTGGCGGCCCGCTTCGGCGGCGGAGGGCACAAGGCGGCCGCCGGAGCTCTCCTCAAAGGCGATTATGCTACGCTGAAGCAGCAGGTGCTTGACGCTGTGGCCCAGGCGATGCAATAATCGCTAGCAGCAAATCGGAGATAAAACTCCCATTTGTGCGCGTCCCTGCCTGCCTTCCCTCCCCCCTGAAGGCGACGTTGCTGGCCGGTTCCTGGGGTGCAGGAACTGGCGCAGCCCCCTGTGGAGGATGCCCATGAGCGACTCTTCGCCGCCTGCTTCTACCGGCGCGCAAGGTCCGCCGCCGGGAAATCGCCGCAGTTTCCTGGCCTCGCTGGCTGCGTTTTTCGGCTCGACCCTGGCGCTGTTGGTTCCCCTGGCCGTGGGGGTGAATCACTTGCTGCACCCCTTGCGCTTGCGCCGCAGAAGAAAAGGCCCTCGGGTACCGTTTGTGCCCGTGGCCCCGCTGGACCAGGTGCCCGACGACGGCCGGCCGCGGCGGTTCCCGGTGGTGCAGGAAAGCTGGAACCAGTGGACCTACCGGCCCCAGGTGCCTGTGGGTTCGGTCTATCTGGTGCGCCGCAAAGGGGAGCAAGTCCCGCAGGCCTTCAACAGCCGTTGCCCGCATGCCGGTTGCACCGTGGGCCTGGGTTCTGGGGAGGGGGAGGTGGCCTTTTTGTGCCCGTGCCACAAGGCGCGGTTCCAGCTCGACGGGACGGTGATCACCCCCTCGCCCAGTCCTCGCTCGCTGGACGAGCTGCCCTGCCGCGTGGAGGAGGGCATGGTGGTGGTGCAGTTCCAGAACTTTGTGGTGGGCGTGCAAGAGAAAATCCCGGAAACTTAAGGCCGCAGCATGAAACGCTTGCTCCAATGGCTGGATGATCGCACGGGCTACCGGGCCTGGTTGGGCCGGGGGCTGCTGGCCCCGTTGCCCGGCGGCCCACGCTGGCACTACACCCTGGGCCGGGTGCTGGTGTTTTTGTTCCTGGTGCAGATCCTCACCGGCTTTTTCCTCTGGATGGCCTACAGCCCCAGCGAAACCACGGCCTGGGAAAGCACCTACTACCTCACCTACCGGATGGAAGGGGGGCAGCTTCTCCGCGGGCTGCACCGCCTGGCCGCTTCGGCCATGATCGTGCTGCTGCTGCTGCACTTGCTGCAGGTAGTCGTCTCCGGGGCGTATCGCCCGCCGCGGGAGATCACCTACTGGACCGGGCTGCTGATGCTGGCCTTGGTGTTCAAGCTGGGCCTGACCGGCTACTGGCTTCCCGCGGACCAGAAAGCCTACTGGTCCACCCAGGTGGTCACCAGCGTGGTGAGCCTGTTGCCGGGGATCGGCCCCCAGGTAAAGCAACTCGTGCTGGGCGGGGCACGGTACAATCATCACACGCTCACCCACCTGGCGGCCATTCACATGGGCCTGCTGCCCGGGGCGCTGGCCCTGCTGTTGTGGATTCACCTGGCGCAGCGTCGCCGCCACGGCCCCTTGCTGCGGGTGGGAGAGTCTGCCGAACCGCGCGGCACCTATTGGCCCGACCAGGTGTGGCGCAACGCCTTGGTGGCCCTGGTGGTGCTGGGGGCGTTGATTGTAGGGGTCCTGTACTATTTCCCGCCCGAGCTGACCGCTCCAGCCCAACCGGCCCGGGGGTTCGCCGCCGCCCGGCCCGCGTGGTTCTTCCTGTTTCTGTTCCGCTTCCGCCAGGCGTTCGAGTCGTGGGGTCCCCGGGGGGAGTTGCTGGGGGCGCTGGTGATTCCGGGGCTGGCCATGTTGTGGATGTTTTTGTTTCCGTTGCTGGGCCGCCGTCGGCTGGGGCATGCGTTCAACGTGGTGGTGTTGCTTGTGTTTTTGGGCACGGCCGGCTACTTCACCGCCTTGGCTCTCTACGAAGACAAACATGACCGCCAGTTCCAAAACGCCAAGTGGCTGGCCCACCGGGAAACCCAAACCGCCTTGGCCCTGGCCCGGCAAGGCATCCCCCCGCAGGGAGCCCGCTGGATGATGAACCACACCCCCCAGGGCCGGGCCTTCTACCTGCTGGCCGGAAGCTGCTTGAAGTGCCACAGCTACAGCGACGCCCAGGGCCGCGGCTTCGTGCTGGCCGAGCCGTCGGCTCCGAATCTGTGGCGGTTCGCCTCGGAGGAGTGGGTGGCCGGGCTGCTGGACCCGCAGAAAATCGGCTCGCCGCACTACTTCGGCAACACCCCCCTTAAAGAAGGGGAGATGGCCTCCTACGTCCGCGACGACATGCCCGAGGCCGAAGACGACCAGGGCAACAAGCTCTTCACCCCCGAGGCGATCCAGGCCGTGGCCGCGGCCCTGGCCGCCGAGGCCGGCTATCCGGGGCTGGATCCGCAGCGAGTGCAACGGGGCCGCAAGCTCCTGGCCGACGATTCCAACGGTTGTGCCCAGTGCCACAAGTTCCACGACGCCGGTGATCTGGGCTCGGCCCCGGATCTGACGGGCTACGGCTCGCGGGAGTGGCTGGTGGGCATGATCAGCAACCCCGGCGGCGAACGGTTTTATGGCCATTTGGATGCCCAGCAGCAGGTCATGCCCGCTTTCCTGGCCGGAGAGGAAGGGGCCTCGGCAGAAGCCGTCCCCCGGGAAGTGATCCAAGCCCTGGTCGATCTGCTGCTGGCGGATCGCCGGCGAGCCAGTCCGTGATGGCAAGTCCGTGTTTAACCAGCTCGCATATAGACGTCTGCAACAGCGTCTCCGTACCTGGCGAGCCCCGAGCTTCAGCTCGGGGAGGGCCTGGAGACCTGGGGACGTGGAGGCTTGAAGAGCCCCGCACGTCAGTGCGGGGAGGAGCGGAATCGGCTTGCGCCGTGCGGCTTGCGTCTTGCGCTGGTGCTTCCGCACCGGTGCCAGAAAAAACACGAATTCTTGCAACCGGCGAGCCGCCAGCTTCAGCTGGCGGAGGGCTTGGAGGGACGGCCAGCCGCGGGCGTAGTACGTGTTTAGCGTGCCAGCACAAGACGGAGTGTTTCCAGAGCAATAACGAGTCGATGCTCGTCCGGCGAGCCGCGTGCGTCAGCACGCGGTTGTATTGCCGCTGGCGCTGGTTCTTGCAGCCGCGAGCCGTAGGCGTAAGCCCGCGGAGAGCACGGCAATCATGCGCCGCTTTCTTATCGTCTCCGGGAGCTGACGCTCCCGGCTCGCTGTGATCTGTTTTCTTGCACTGGAGCGGAAGCTCCCAGTGGCTGCGGCCCTGCCGCCTCCGGGAGCTGACGCTCCCGGCTCGCTGTGATCTGTTTTCTTGCACTGGAGCGGAAGCTCCCAAGTGGCTGCGGCCCTGCCGCCTCCGGGAGCTGACGCTCCGACTGCAAGAAAAAAACGCGGTTCAGCCAGGTGCGCAGCGTAAGCTGTGGGAGCGGTGGCAACCCCGCTTTCTTCCACCCGGGGCAGTGCCTACCATAGAGATCAGCCCGGTGGCTCATCATCTCCACGGCCCTAGGGTCTTCCCCTCAGCCTGATCCCGGAACGGAGCAACTGCATGACGGTGGGCTTGGATCAGTTCCTCCGGCGGTTGAAGTCCAGCGGTCTTGGGTTGCCTGCCGGGTGGGAATCCCTGGTCCGCTCCGGTTCCTGCTCCGACGGCGAACAGTTGGCCCAACTGCTGGTGGCCAAGGTGGTGCTGACGCGCTACCAGGCCCAAGTGCTGCTGGGCTACCGGGAAGGCCCGCTGGTGCTGGACAACTACATCGTGCTGTCGCGGCTTGGGGAAGGGGGGATGGGTGAGGTTTACCGGGCCTTGCACCGCCACATCCGCCGCACGGTGGCCGTGAAAGTGCTGCACGCCTCCTATGCGGCCCGAAACGAAAGGTCCGTGCAGCGATTCTACCGCGAAGTGCGCACGCTGGCTCAATTGCAGCACCCTCACATCGTCACCGCTCACGACGCCGGCCAGCACCAAGGCACGCTGTTCCTGGTAATGGAATACGTGCGGGGGCTGGACTTTGCCGTGCTGGTCCACCGGCACGGCCCGCTGCCGCTGCTGCTGGCCCTGGAATACCTGCGGCAAGCCGCCTCGGGGCTTCAGTACGCCCACCGGCAGGGAGTGGTGCATCGAGACATCAAGCCGCGCAACCTGCTGCTGGAATTGCCCGATTGCTCCGAGGAGGAACTGAAAAAAAGCAATCCCCGCTTTTATCTCCAGCACCAAGGCTCGGTGAAGATTCTCGACCTGAGGCTGGCCCTGTGGCGGGCGGAAAACGATTCCCTTGCCACCCACTTGACCCAGACCGGCGAGGTGATGGGCACGGTGGACTATATGTCCCCCGAACAATCCGAAAGCACGCACGATGTCGATGCCCGATCGGACATCTATTCGCTGGGCTGCACGCTTTTTTTCCTGCTGACGGGCCACCCGCCGTATCGGACCGGCTCCCCCATCCAGATCATCCTGGCCCATCGCACGGCCCCCATCCCCTCGCTGGCCGAAGCCGTTCGGCGGAACAATCCCCGTTGGGCAGACGCTCTTCCCCCCTCGGCGGCCGAGGCGCTGCTGCACGGGACCGAACGGCTGTTTGCCCGCATGGTGGCCAAACGCCCCGAAGACCGCTTCGGTAGCATGGAAGAGCTGATCCAGCAACTGCAAGCGTTGCTCCTTTCCGGTACGGAAACGGAAACCCTCATGCAAATCCCCCCCGGGGAAGAGCCCGCCGAAACCACGCCCGTCAGTGACACGCTCCCGGAACTTTTTGCCCCCGAGAACAAGGGGGCTGCCGCAGGCCAAAGCCCCGCAGCGGCAACCCCGCCCCGCCGGCGGCGCGCCGCCTGGGTGTCCCTGCTGGCTGTGGTCGCCGGGGTGCTGGTGGTGTTGGCGGGACTGTTCGGGCTGTGGAGGAGCGACGAGTCGGCCGCCTCGGGAACGCTGGTGCTGGCCTCTTCCCAGCCGGAGCTGGCCGGAGCGCAGGTGCTGCTGGACGGCCGCACCGCGGGACGGCTGGCTTCCCCGGATCGCCCCTTGCGATTGCAGGTGCCAGGGCGAAAAGAACCTTGGTCCCTGACCGTCCGCAAGCCGGGCTTCGAGCCCTTCCGGAGGCGGATTCGCATCCAGCCGGGTCAGCAGTTGCGGGTGCGCGTTCGCATGGCTCCCCGGAACCGCCCAAACGCACCCGGAGGGAATAGCACCGCCCCGGCAACAGCCTCCGATGCCCGACGACTGGCCGAGTGGGTGCTGGCCCGCCAAGGAGCCGTCAC